>WGAB01000226.1 GCA_015489295.1 Caldifarciminota bacterium | reverse complement strand
TTTTAAGGGCTACTGGATTAAGGGCTGGACCGGTCTTTATGAGCTTAATCTTCCCCGGCCTTATTTCGAGCTGGCCTATGCCGCGGGCCTCGGCGCCAAAAACAGCCAAGGCTTCGGGATGATAGAGGTGGTGGAGAGGAGGGCGAGATGAGGATTTTTCTAATAGGCGATGTGGATGCCATCAAATCCTATGTCTTCGAGGCCTCTTCGTTGCCTCAAATCCGAGGGGGAAGTCAACACTTGGTGGACTGCGAAAAGCAAGTCTGCGAATATGTGGAAGAGCAGGGAGGCAAAACGATTTACTGCTCCGGAGGAGGTTTCCTGTTTGAAGTGCCTGCGGACAAGGCAGAGGAGATAAAACGTGGTATTGAATGCATATACCTGAGAGACACCCAGGTGGCCACGGTTACGGTGGTGTATGAAAACGGCTCTGAAACGCCTTCTGTTACGTCGGACATCGCCGACGGCTGGGCAGGTCGTTTGGTTAAGGCCCATCAGGAAGCTCAGAGTGCCGGTGAATTTGCCTGCCGCATCGCATTCCTAGCCGCCCGCTTGCGGGAGGCCAAGCAACAAAAGCAGAGCGTGCCTTTTATTGAAGCCTTCCCCTTCGGCAAACGGTGCGATATTTGCGGTAAGCGGGTTGCGGAAGAGAAGATTCTCTACACCGAAGCGGGTATCTCCGAAACAAAGCGTGTGTGTTATGTATGTTTTAAACGCTATAAGACGAGCCAGGCCCATCGGCATCGGGGATTTGACAAGTTTTTAGAAACAAAGAGGAACTCTCTGCTTTCTACCCCTCCTAAAGACCTAGATGAACTGGCTAAAAGTGCACGACGACGTTATGTGGCTTTTTTTTATGCTGATGGGAACAATATCGGCGGCTTGCTACAGAAAGTCAAAGACGAGAAAGAATATGCGGCCCTATCCAGGGCGCTAACGAAGGGCACAGAACAAGCCATATACGAAGCCCTTTGGGAAGTCTGCCAAAAGCCGCTAGAACAGGAGCAGGTTTGGCCTTTTGAAATCCTTAATATCGGCGGTGATGATGTCACTTTGCTGATTCAGGCCGGGTATGTCTGGGATGTGGCCATCGCTTTTCTGGAACGCTTTGAACGCTATGTACAAAAAGAAGCGGAAAACCGTCTGGGCTACTGGCCCGATGTCTGGCCCAAGAAGATCACCGCCTCGGTAGGAATCGCGGTGGCTGCTGCCAAGCACCCGGTGTGGTATCTGGAAGCGCTGGTAACTGACTTGCTAAAGAAAGCCAAAGCCAAGGCCCGTCAGGCAGAGGCAAGCGTCATTAACTTCCTGTGGTTGCCAAACGCCATTGCCGTAACCAAAGCTGAGTCTATCACCGAACAATACAAGTTCGGTGATTTCCACTTGATCGCGCGGCCCTTTACCCTAGCCCAGGCGAAGAAGATGCAAGAAGTAGTCAACATCCTCGCCCCATGGCCTCGCAGCCTGCGCCATCGCTGGGGCGAGTCCCTAGAAAAGGGCCGCTGGGCCGCCCTTTCTCAAATTCTTTATGACCTAGCCCGGCGAAGGAGTGGCGAACATCGTGAAAAGGTGGAGAGGCTCATAGATGCCTTAGAGGATTTGGCTACAGCCTTTCAAGCTGAAAGAGAGGATGAAATCCCTGTCCGCTTTTGGTGGAAAAGTAAGGAGAATGGCCAACTCATCTGGAAAACTCCCTTGTTAGATGCCCTGGAACTAGCTGAACTTCGCGCTATGCGACCTGACATTCAGGAGGGTGATTAAATGGTACACCTCAAAATTGCTTTACAGATCAAATGGCGGACTGCTTTTCACACCACAGGCAATCGCTGGCGTTGGGGGGCGGACAAGGCCCTGGTCCGTCGCTATGATGGCGCCTACGTTCTGCCGGCTACTTCCCTCAAGGGCGCGTTGCGGGCGCAGGCCGAACGGATCTTGGGGGATAAAGCTTGCAAAGCCCCGAACCCCAACCATATGTGTCCCGACCCAAACCATTTATGCCTGGCCTGTGAGGTATTCGGCAATCCGCGGCGAGTCTCCCCTCTGCGTTTCTATGATGTCGTGTTGCCCAAATCTGAACCCCAAATCCGCGCCGGGGTAGCCATCAGCCGACGCCGTCGCGCAGCGGTTCCCCAGCGGCTGTACTTTGTGGAAACCACCGCCGCCGGCCTCTTGGAAGCGCATACGGTTATCGAAGGCTTCTTCCCTTATCAACAAGAGGCCGAAGAGGCCGCGGCCCTGGTGGTTTTAGCAGCTCGGATGCTCCCGACGTTGGGCGCGGGGCGTACTCGCGGCCTGGGATGGCTGGAGGCCATCGAGCCCGAATGCATGATTGAGGATCATCTATTAGACGAGACAGTGCTGGAACATCACTGGAACCAGTGGTTAGGAGGCGGCCAATGAAGCCGGTATGGTTGAAAATAACTCCTGAGGAGCCCCTGGTGCTGGGTTCAGTTCGGCCCGATGCCCAATTCCTGGCAACCCGCACCTACATTCCTGGTCGCCTGTTGCGGGGTGCCTGGGCCGAGTGGCTCAAAGCGCAAGGAAAGGAAGACGAGGACATCCTCGCTCAGGTCAAGGAACTGCGAATCTGGAATTTCTACCCCGCGGTGAATGAGGGGCAATTGTTGTACACGTTACCCCTCCCCCTCACGGCCATGACGTGCAAGCACGAACCCGGTTTCCGGAGCGCTTTCCGGCCGGATTACAGGGGGCACGGGATGGTGGATACCTTACTCCCCCAACTGGTCTATCACCTGTTGCGCGAAGCCGGAGCCCAAATGACGGCTCCTTTCGCCCTTATATGTGCCCAATGTGATGGCCGGATGGAACTGGCAGAAGGCTTCTACGGTGTATATCAAGCCCATGGCAGGGTGGGTTACGAGCAATTTCGCCCCCGTTACCACGCTCAAACCAAGGTGGCCCTGAGTCGCTTTCGTCGGGCCTCCGAGTTTCAGATGCTTTACACTGTGAACGCTCTGGCCCCGCTGTCTCCATCGGTGATAAAGGAAAAGACTTCTAGTCAAGCGATTTTCCTGGGGAGGGTGTACGGCCATCAGGACGCCGTTCAAGAGTTACGGGAGGCTTTACAGCACGTGGCCATCGGCGCACTGCACACCCGAGGGTATGGGCGGGTGAAGATCGAAGAAATCGATGCTCCCACCGGGTTGCTTGACGTACAAGAGCGAGTTGGGGCCTTCAATCAAACTCTGGCCGACATTTGGCAGGACCTCAAACGCCTCGCGGCCAACTCAGGCGAACTTCCGGAGAAGCCTGACGGCCTGTATTTCTCGGTAGACCTGCTTTCCCCCGGCGTGTTCGTCAACCACGGCCTGCCCGAACTGGTTCCGGAGTTGCGCATCAACGGTCGCGCCCTCCGGCCCATCTGGTGGGCAACCCGGCCCGAGATGGCCAGCGGCTGGTCCACCGCGTGGGGCCTGCCCAAGCCCACCAACCTAGCCGCGCGCATGGGGAGCGTCTACGTCTACCGCTGGGACGGTAGCCTGGACGACCTGCTTCCCACACTGCAAGCCCTGGAAGCCAAAGGCCTAGGGATCCGCCGGGACGAAGGCTTCGGTGAAGTGTTGGTGTGTCATCCCTTTCATCAGGAGGTAGAGGAGCGATGAGAAGGCTCAAACCTCAGACCCGTCGAGAAATCGCCAAACTGGAGGACCAGTTGGTCGAAAAAGCCCAAAAGATAGCCCAGAACCTTTGGGATGAGTTGGATACCGGTCAACGCCGTGACGGCAAAGTTCGTCAATTACGCAACATCTTGGAAGTCGCGGAAAGTACCGATTCGTGGAAAGCCCTGGAGCTCTTTATCCGTTACCAAGCCGCGCGTAAGGAAATTCCTGGAGCCTGGGCCGAATCTGCCATTCAAGAACTCAGCGCGCTGCAGACGTACGCTCAAGAAATCGCACGGACGACAGGGGACTCGGAGAAAATGATTTACCTGGAGTTGATTACTCAAGTACTGGGCCACGCGGTGCGCTGGCATCTCTGGGATGTGAAAAGCCAGGAGGGATAAGCCATGTTTGACACCTTCAACAACCGTGTGGTGCTGAGGGCTACCTTAGAAATGCAAACCGCGCTTTCCGTCGGTAGCCGTATCTCACTAGAGCCGGTGGGCACAGACCTGCCTGTTATTAAGGGCCCGGATGGCCTGCCGTTTATTCCCGGCTCGTCCATCAAGGGCGCGGTGCGGGTGCTGACCGAGCGCATTTTGCGCACGCTAAACAATAGGGAAGCTCACTTGTGGGCTTGCGATCCTTTTGCTACCCCGTGCGTTCCCGAGAAACGGCGAGATGAACATGTGGGAAAAGACGAGTTGTGGAGTCAATCTCTTGAAAAAGAGCGCCATGGTGAGGGTGCCGCGGATGAAATTTTCGCCCGCTTGATTTGGAATCATAGTTGCAGCGCGTGCCGCATCTTTGGTTCTCCCTGGCTGGCCAGTCGGGTTTCCTTCAAAGACGCTTACTTGGAAAACCCCGAAGACCTGCCCGTGGTCACCCAGATTCGTGACGGCGTGGGCATTGATCGAGACCTGAGTGCGGCCCGCCAGGGCTTCAAGTACGACTTTGAGGTGGTCGTGCCAGGGGCCAGGCTCGGTATAGAGATTCTGACGGAAAACCTGGACGACTGGGAGTTGGGCCTTCTCCTTTCGGTGTTGCGGTTCTGGGAAGAAGGCCAATTGCCCCTGGGCGGCAAAGTGACCCGCGGCCCTGGCTGGGGAAAACTGAAGGACCTGTGCCTGGAGCGAATTGACCACACCAATTTGGTGAACTACCTGACAGGCGGCCAACCGGCTCAGGATAGCCCGGAGAAATATCTTCAGGCCTTTCGCGATTACCTGAGCCAGCATCTGAACCAAGGGGAGGGATAATCCATGCACAAGACCCGATATAACGCCCTGCACTTGAGTGTTCGCATTCTTCTCAAAGGTCCTTTTTTGATTAAGGCTGGCGGCATCTCTGCCAACCCTGCGTTGCCGGATATGCAATTTGTACGCACCTTTCATCCCGACCGGGGCGAAACGGTCTACATTCCCGGTTCATCCCTTAAAGGGGTTGTGCGGGGGTTTGTAGAAAGAGCACTCCGAACGGTGGATCCCAATCTCGATAAGCCTGGCCCCCAATATCACAATGATTGGCGATGGGCGTGCGCCACCTTTGAAGCCAGGAAGGAAGAAAGAGAAGACCGCACAAAGTGGAACTGCCCTCAATTTTTGGCAGAGATAAAGCCCAAGGAGAGGGACCTCTCTTCTGCCGAAATTTATGCTAACTCTTGCGGTGTCTGCCGCATCTTTGGTCATACCCGGTTGCGGGGCCGACTTTCTTTCACAGATTTCTTCCCCATAGAGGACGTGCGTACCGAGATCCGCTATGGGGTAGCCATCTCCCGGTTGACCCACGCAGTGGCTCACGGGCCCTTTGAAATGGAAGTCGCTGTCTCGGGGACGTTTGAAGGGCACCTGGTGCTGGAGAACTTTGAGATCTGGCAGTTGGGACTGGTGGCTACGGCCCTGGCCGCTATGGACCAGGGGTTGGTGAAAGTAGGTTTTGGCAAAAACCGGGGGTTTGGCGAGGTAGAAGCGAGGGTGCAAGAGGCCTGGGTGGATGAAGTTGTGGTGAACTATCAACCCCAACGCCTTCGGGGTCTGATAGCTTTTGTGGATGACAACACAAGGAAGGCTTATGGCCTGTTTACACCGGCCGACTTGACCTTGCAAAACGGCTCCGGATTTATCCGTGAGGAGTCCTTGGGGCTGTACACGCGACGTGTGTTCGATACCTCGGGCTGGGAGGATTTAGCTCGGCTCGCCATCCAGGCACTGTGAGGGTTGGAACCATGCAGGGATTCGTTTACTACCTGACAGGCTCCAGCGAAGATCTGCAACGCCTTGCCCAAACCCTTTTGGGCGAGGATGTCCAACATTGGGTCGCCGACACGGCCCGCCTCACCGTGGGGGAAGGCTACCCGGCGGACTGGAAAGAGCAGGGTGCGGTTTTCAATGCTCAAGGCGAATTACGTTGGCGTATGTTGAATGATGAGCAGTACGAGGCCCTTTTGCTCACCACAAAGGCCCTACCCAACCATGACCCTTTCCCCGGTGAATGGACGGCGGAGGAACGGGTACTCTACCTGCAAGACCTGCAAGAAGCCCGGGTCTTGCCTCAATTTGCCTGGTATCCCACAAGAAAAGCGGCGGGTAAAATTCGTGTCCGGCTCTACCGTCGCGATGGGGTGCCCACGTTTGTGAGTTTGTGCGAATTCCTTGAGGAGGAAGCATGATGCCACGGCGTCCTGAACCCGAACCCAAACCCTTTTTTTGGGTCTCGCTGGACAAACCACCGCAAAAAGACCGACCGGTGTTCCACGAAAAATTTGAGGGCTGGACAGGCCATCTGGTTTGGGAGATTGAGGTGCTCTCGGACTACCTTTATGTGGGACGCGGAAACCTGGACCTGGTGCGGTTGCCCGATGGCCACGAACAGGCCCGCTATGCCTTTGCCCGGCGGGATGGGAAGTTGGTGGTTCCCGCCACCAGTGTCAAGGGCGCGGTACGTGCAGTGTTTGAGGCCATCACAAATTCGTGCGTTTCTCAACGGCATCGTCGGGAA
>WGAB01000225.1 GCA_015489295.1 Caldifarciminota bacterium | reverse complement strand
ATAGGCCACCAGCGGCACCGCCCGGTGGGGATGGCTGATGAGGCCCGCCCGCCAGAGTTCGTGGAGCAGGGTCTGCAGGGTCTGGAGGTCGGCCACGTCCCCGGTGCGCAGGAACAGCCCCGGGCTCGCCGGCGCCGGAGGGGGTACCGATTCCTCGGTGGGTTCCACCTCCAGGCGGCTCTCCTCGCGGAGCCGTGTTTCCACCTCGTCCTCAGGAAGGTCGGCGGGCACAGGGATCTGCAGGGTCAAGCCGTCAACGGTGACCAGGGCCAACTTTCGGGGTTCCCGGTGCTCTAAGGGGCGCCGGACCAGGTCCAGGGACAGCTCCTGCACCCAGGAGGCAGGCGTGGGGGTGATGCCTGTGCGGGCCAGTTGCTGGCGTCGCTCCACAAACACGATGTGATGCTGGAGCCAGCGGTGAAAAGCCTCCTGGATCTCCTTGGGCTCCAGCTGGCGCAGCGGGCCCTGGGCGAAGTCCGAGTACAGCACCAGGCGGCGCCGGTTCCACAGGTGGCCCAGGGCAAAGAGGGTGAGGATCCCCTGGAGCTTCAGGGGTTCGGAGGCCATCACGGTGATCCTCGGGTACCGGCGGGCAAGGCCCCGCAGAGCCTGAAGCAGAGCCGCATCCGGATATAGGTGCTTGTCCATCCACCGAAACAGCGGGGGCAGATGAACCAGGGTAACCGGGCCCAGCGTGCCCACGCCTTCCAGCAGTTCCAGTCCCCGGCTCTGGCGGCGCCAGAGATTCCGGAACCCCAGATCCCGCAGGTCTGGCGCGGTCCCCAGCAGGACCAGGAGGGTGGCGGTGTCCTTCAGGGGCCCCAGGGCAGGGCGTTGCCGAAGGGGTGGGGGATGGGACAGGAACCCCCGATGCACCCAGTAGCGCCCCCGCGCAAACGGAGGTTCCAGGAGATAAATCGGACCGCGTTGCGCCGGGTGCTCGGCCTGTTCCAGTTGTTCTCGCAGGGCCTGGAGATCGG
The DNA here is from genome assembly GCA_015489295.1 of Caldifarciminota bacterium. The sequence continues at coordinate 6,839 of WGAB01000225.1, read as the reverse complement.
GAACCTGCAGGTGGAGCCGGTGGAGCATGCCCAGGTTTTCCAGCATCGAACGGAGTCCGTGGTGATCCAGGGCCTGATTCACGGCTTCCCGCAGCACCTGGGCCCGGGCCGAATCCAGGGCCTCGGATCGATACAGGGATACCACCAGCTCCTGGAGCTCTGCCGGGAGATAGGGCAAAAGCAGGAACAGGATTTCCAGGAGTTGCTGCGGGGTGATGCCCGATAGCGTGCCCCGCAATACAGGCACCTCCAGTACCCGGGCTTCCGGGGTTTCTGGCATCTCACCGGGGCGGAGCCAGCCCTGGAAGCCGTGGGGATGCACGTGGGGGAACCGGCGTTCGGCCACCATCAGGGTGGCCGAGGGGAAAAGGTCCCGTTTCGGCCGGGCCTCCGGATGGAGCCACAGGAGGAACCCCGAAAAGCGGTGAAGGTTTGCCATCTGGGCAAGGCGGTCGGGCGTGGTCACCAGGACCTCCTGTTCGCCGGGCAGGCGCTGGGTGATCGGGGTTTTCCGGTGGTGCTGCAGGCCCTGATGGATTCGGGCGAACTCCGTTTCCGGGGTGACGAGCACCACAGGCCGTTTGCTGGTGCCGGCCAGGAGCAGGAAAAGGTCCAGCGGCCGGTAGGGGTCCCACCAGGGGATCTGCAGGGATTCGCGGGCCGCCACCGCCGAGATCCAGGGGATCCACACCCGGGGCAGGGGAGCCCGGTGGATCCGCTGGTACACCCGGCCCAGGAGTTCCACCACCCGGGGTGGCCGGGAAGCCTGGCGCACCAGAGGGGCTCTGTCCTCGCATTTTTTACAGGGCAGGCCGCTGATGAAGCGTTCCAGCGGCAGGTCGGCTCCGCACACGAAGCAGGCGTGGTGCACCCGGATGGCTCGCAGGGGCATCTATGCCTCCTGATCCAGGGCCTGGATCTTGGCAAAACTCAGGCCCCATTTCCACAAAAAGGCGAGGCCCAGGATATTGGGCACCACATAGCGGATGGCGTGCGACAGGATCGCAAAGGAGAGGGCCACCTCTCGGGCGATGCCGAAGGGCACCAGGGCCAGGATGCAGGCGTACTCGAACACGCCGATGTATCCCGGGGCCGAGGGGATCATCACGCTCAGGTTGATGGCCACCATGGCCAGGAGGGTCAGCGGGATGGTTGCGGGCACATGGAAGGCCCGGAGCGCGGCGTAGTAACTCACGGCCTCCAGCAGCCAGATCAACAGGGTTTGGGCCGTGGTCCAGAGAAGGGCGCGGGGTGTGCGGAGCACGTCCATGCCCCGGGCCAGGCCCTCCAGAATGTGCTTCAGGAGGCCGGCCCAGCGTTCCGGGGCCCGGTCCAGGGTGCGAAACATCCAGCGCTTGATGGAAGCCCGCCAGAGATGCAGCACATAGTAGGCCGGGAAAACCCCGAGGAACACCAGGGCGCTGATCCAGAGCACCGATTTGACCATCCGGGGCAGGGGAATCAGGGGCAGCGCCAGGAATGCCAAAAGCACGGTGGCTGCGCCGTCAAAGAAGCGCTCCAGGAGCACCGAGGAAAGGGCGGCGCTCCGGGAAAGCCCGGTGCGGCTGCCCAGCACCAGGGCGCGGGCAATTTCCCCGAGCCGGGCAGGCAGCACGTTGTTGGCGAAGAAGCCAATGCTGAGGGCTCCGAACACCGGGGTCCACGGCAAACGCTTTACCGGCGAAAGCATCTGTTGCCAGCGGCTTCCCCGGGGCAGGTAACTCAGGGCGTGGAACAGGGTGGCCACCATCATCCAGCCAGCGTTGCCCTGCCGCAGCACGTGGGCCAGCGTTTGCCAGTTGAGCCCCCGGAAAGCCAGGAACAGGGCCACCAGGCTGATGAGCAGGCTGATCAGGGTTTGCCAGCGGCGTCGGCCCATGGGTCAACCTCCGGGGGTGCGGGCGCCGGTGGCGCTCAGGGTGCTCCGCTGCCGGAGGAAGTTGAGGATGCCCCGGGCGATGGCCTTGGCCAGTTTTTCCTGGTACCAGCCCTGGCGCAGCAGGTTCTCTTCCTGGCGGTTGGAAAGAAAGCCCATTTCCACAAGGATGGCGGGCATATAGGCGCCGGTGAGCACATAGAAACCGGCCTGTTTCACCCCCCGGTCGCGCAGGTTCAGGGCCCGGGCCAGCTGGGTTTGCACCGCCAGAGCCAGTTGCTGCGACTCCTTGAGAAACTGGGCCTGGGCCATGTCCGAGAGCACATAGGCCACGAGGTCGCCGGTGGTATCCGGGGGCTGGACCCCCTCAAACCGCAGGGCGCCGTTTTCCAGGTTGGCCACGGCCCGTTCCCATTGGGTGCGGGCCGCCGAAAGGAAGTAGGTTTCGGCGCCCTTGGCGCTCCGGCTTCGGGCCTTGTTGCAGTGCAGCGACACGAAGAGATCGGCATGGGCCCGGTTGGCGATTCGGGCGCGTTCGCCCAGGGTGATAAACCGGTCGCGGTCCCGCGTGAGGATCACGCGCACCTTGCCCGAGGCCTCCAGGATGCGCTTCAGCCGCCGGGCCACGGCCAGGGTAATGTCCTTTTCCCGGGTACCCCGACGGCCGATGGCCCCCGGATCCTTGCCCCCGTGGCCGGGATCGATGACCACCACCCAGTGGTCCCGGGGTGCCGTTTTGAGGACAGGGGTCGGACCCGCGGCAGGCGGTGCCGGCGCAGAGGGGCGCCGGGAGATCCGGACCACGCTTTGGCCGGGCCTCGGCGTTTCCACCCGGGCCTCGGCCGCGCCCACCAGGTCCCACAGGAAACCGCGAAGCGTGTGGCCGACCTGTACCGTGCGGAGCCAGGAGGGAACCTTGGGAAGGGGACCGGCATAAAACCCCCGGGGAACCCGGAGGCGAAGGGTGTCGCCCCGAAGGCTGACCCGGGGCCGAAGATCGCGGTTGTGCTGGATTTCCAGGGTACAGGTGTTTTCCGTGCCCGAGGCCCGGATTTTCTGGATGCTGGGCCGGTACCGGGACAGGATGAAGCGTTTTTTCTCCAGGTCCCAGTAGGCCTGTCGGTCCGACCACCGGCTCACCGCCGGTTCCAGACTGCGGGCCTCGTAGGCCAGGCCCTCCTGGGGAAACCGATGGCTCCTGACGCGGAACGCCTTGCCGTCGACCCAGATTTTGTGGGTGCCGAAGGCGACCTGGTGGCCTCCCCTGCGATAAACCCCTTTGCCCTGATGCCGAAAATGGAACGCCCGGATCAACGCCCGTGGCGTCAGGTAATGCTGCCCCTGGTACGAAAGCGCAGGGACCGGCACCGACTGGTAAGCCAGCACCAGGGCCAGGAGCCAGGTCATGGTTCCTCCGGCATCTCCATGAACTCCATCAGCACGCGGCCGGTATCCCGGGGATCCGTGAAGATTACCCGCGGGGAAAAGGCCCCGGGCCGGGGGCCGTCTACGATCCGGACGCCGGCCTGCTGGAGGCGGGCCATCAGGTGGTTCCACTGGGTTACGCTGAAGGAGAGGTGGTGAAGGCCATCGCCCCGTTTTTCGAGGAACCGGTCCAGGGCGGTGCCCGGCCGGGTAGGGCTCACGAGTTCCAGCCGCACCGGGCCCAGCCGGAACACGGCCACCCGCAGGCCGCGCTCAGGCAGATCTTCGTATTCCACCTCCTCCAGGCCCAGCACCTGCTGGAACCGTCGCACCGCGGCCTCCAGGTCGCGCACCGCAATGCCCACATGGTGCAAACGGATCTCAGGTTTCCCGGTACTCACCGTACACCTCCCGGAGGGTATCGGAGATTTCGCCCAGGGTGGCCTGGGCGCGCAGGGCGTTCAGGATGTAAGGCATGAGGTTCTCGGTGTTGCCCTCTGCGGCGCGCCGGAGGTCCCGCAGAGCCTGGGCCGTTTCCGAGAAGTTCCGGCGGGCGCGGTAGGCCTTGAGGCGCTCAATCTGCTCCCGTTCCACCTCGGGGTCGATCTTGAGGAGTTCGCCCACGGTTTCCCGGGCCCCTTCGGTTTGGAACCGGTTGACCCCTACTACCACAACCTCGCCCGCTTCAAAGCGCTTCTGGTACTCGTAGCTGCTCTGTTCGATCCACTGCTGAAAGAGCCCCTGCTTCACGGCCTCCACGGCGCCGCCCTTCGCGTCGATCTCCTCCAGAAGGGCCCGAACCCGGTTTTCCACCTCCCGGGTGAGGGATTCCACGAAGTAGGAACCCGCCAGGGGATCGGCCGTGTCGGGCACGCCGGACTCGTAGCCAATGATCTGTTGGGTGCGGAGGGCCAGTTTGGCGGATTCGGCGGTGGGCAGAGCCAGGGCCTCGTCGTAGGCGTTGGTGTGCAACGATTGGGTGCCGCCGAGCACCGCCGCCAGGGCCTGGAGGGTGACCCGCACCACATTGTTCAGGGGTTCGATGGAAGTCAGGGTGACACCGCCGGTTTGGGTGTGGAACCGCAGGCGCCAGGACTTGGGATTGCGGGCGCCGAAGTCCTCCCGCAGCATGCGGGCCCAGAGGCGCCGGGCGGCCCGGAACTTGGCGATCTCCTCAAAAAAGTAACTGTGGGCGGCGAAGAAAAAGGAAAGCCGGGGCGCAAATTGGTCCAGGTCCAGGCCCCGCTGTAGCACCTCCTGGATATAGGCCTTGCCATCGGCTAAGGTGAAGGCCACCTCCTGCACGGCGGTGGCCCCGGCCTCGCGGTAATGGTACCCGGAAATGGAAATCGGGTTCCACTTGGGCATCTCCCGGGCACAGAACTCAATGAGGTCACCCACAAGTTTCATGGAGGGGTCCACGGGATAGATGTAGTTGCCCCGGGCGGCGAATTCCTTGAGGATGTCGTTTTGCACCGTGCCCCGGAGTTCCTGGCGGGAAACCCCCTGCTTCTCGGCCACTAAGATGTACATGGCCAAAAGGATCGGGGCCGTGGCGTTGATGGTCATGGAGGTGGACACCCGGTCCAGCGGAATGCCCTGGAACACGATTTCCAGGTCTTCCACCGTAGAAATCGCAACGCCGGTGCGGCCCACCTCGCCTTCCGCCAGGGGATGGTCGGAGTCGTAGCCCAGCTGGGTGGGCAGGTCAAAGGCCACGGAAAGCCCGGTTTGGCCCAGGGAGAGGAGGTAACGGAACCGCTGGTTGGTTTGGTGTGCGGAGCCGAACCCGGCATACTGGCGCATGGTCCAGAGCCGTCGGCGGTACATGCCAGGGTACACCCCCCGCGTAAAGGGATATTCGCCGGGGTCTCCCAGGTCGCGCCGGTAATCCAGGTCAGCCAGGTCTTCCGGCCGATACACCTCCCGGATGGGAATGCCGGAGGGACTTTGCCGTTCCTTGTCGTTGGCGTTCATAGCGTTAATTATAGGCCGATGCGAATCCGGAGCCATCCCCGAAGACGGGATCGGGCGCAGGAGAACCCCTCGCCGGGTTTTGCCCGGCCCCCCTCCTGCTCGTATAATGCCGAAAAGCGTTTTCAGAAAGGAGTGGGACCATGGTGTTCAAGGAGATCATTGCCAAAAAGCGCGACGGCCTGGCCCTCACCGACGAGGAGATCGAGTTCTTTGTACAGGGCGTGACCGACGGCTCCCTGCCGGATTACCAGATTGCAGCCCTGCTCATGGCCATCTACATCCGGGGAATGAACGACCGGGAAACCGTGGCCCTCACCCGGGCCATGATGCATAGCGGCGTGGTCCTGGACCTCTCCGACTTGCCCGGCGTCAAGGTGGACAAGCATTCCACCGGTGGCGTGGGCGACAAGATCTCGCTGCCGCTGGCTCCCCTGGTGGCCTCCCTGGGGGTGGTGGTGCCCATGATCTCCGGCCGGGCCCTGGGGCATACCGGCGGCACCCTGGACAAACTGGAGTCCATCCCTGGTTTCCGCACCGATCTTTCGGTGGAGGAGTTCAAGGCCGTGTTGCGGCAGGTGGGCGTGGCCATCATCGGCCAAACCGAAGATCTGGCACCCGCGGATCGGCGGCTCTATGCCCTCCGGGATGTGACGGCCACGGTGTCCAGCATCCCGCTGATCACCTCCTCCATTCTTTCCAAGAAACTGGCCGAGGGCATTGACGGGCTGGTGCTGGATGTCAAAACCGGCTCCGGCGCCTTTATGCGGCGTTACGAGGACGCAAAGGCCCTGGCCCGGAGCATGGTCAACATCACCCAGGGCGTGGGCAAGAAGGTGGTGGCCCTGATCACCAACATGGACCAGCCCCTGGGATGGGCCGTGGGCAACGCCCTGGAGGTGGTGGAGGCCGTGGAGGTTCTGCAGAACCGGGGCCCCCGGGATACCACCGAACTCACCCAGGCCCTGGCCACCGAAATGCTGCTTTTGGCCGGCAAGGCATCCTCCGCTGACGAGGCGCGCGCCCTGATCCACGATGCCCTGGCCTCGGGCCGGGCCTATGCCAAATGGCAGGAGATGGTGCGCGCCCAGGGCGGCGACCCCGAAGCCATCCTGGACCCGGCCTTTATCCAAACCCGGTACCAGGAGCCGGTGGTCGCACCGGAAAGCGGGTACCTGGCCGCCTACGACACCTACGCCGTGGGCATGGCCGCCACCGTGCTGGGAGCCGGTCGGCTGACCAAGGAAGACCGGATTGACCCGGCCGTGGGCCTTCGGGTGTTCAAAAAGGTAGGGGATCCGGTGGCCCAGGGCGAGCCGATCCTGGAAATCCGGGCCAACGACCCGGAACGGCTGGCGCAGGCCCGGGCTTATCTGGCAAAGGCTTTCCGCGTTGACCCCAGGCCGGTGACGCCTCCGCCCCTGATCCTGGAACGCCTGGCGTGAGGCCCGGAGGCGGAGACGATTCACCGTCGTGGCTGCCGGAACCCTCTTGCCTCGGTCCCCTCGCAGCGGGAGGGGAGGATCGTGGCCGCGACGGAAGCCGCTCCTACCGGAGCCAGATT
>WGAB01000224.1 GCA_015489295.1 Caldifarciminota bacterium | reverse complement strand
GTGCCCGCGGTACGGCTCGGCCAGGTCCTGGAAATCCTCCACCTCAATGCCCATCCGCTCGAACACGGGCAGGAGTTCCTCGGCGGAACGGTCGGTTTTCAGAAACTCCCGGAGCCAGGAATAGAGCACCTTCATGGTTCATACCCCCTGAGGAACCGGAGATCGTTCTCGGAGAACCAGCGGATATCGGGGATGCCGTAGCGCACCATGGCGAGCCGTTCCACACCGAGGCCGAAGGCGTAACCCTTCCAGGCTTCGGGGTCGATGCCGACGGCCCGGAACACATTGGGGTTCACCATGCCGCAGCCCAGCACCTCCAGCCATTCGCCCTTCCAGCGGATGGCCACCTCGGCCGAGGGTTCGGTGAAGGGGAAGTAGGAGGGCAGGAACTTGATCTCGGTGTCGGGCCCGAAGAACTCGCGCAGGAAGAGTTCCAGGGTGCCCTTGAGTTCGGCGAAGGTCACCCGGCGGTCCACATAGAGCCCTTCCAGCTGGTGGAAGGCCGGGGCGTGGGACGGATCAAAGGGGTCCACCCGGTACACCCGGCCCGGCGCCACGAAGCGGAGCGGGGGCTTCTTGCGTTCCATCACCCGGATCTGGATGGGAGAGGTGTGGGTGCGCAGGAGCATCTTGTCGGTGATGAAAAAGGTGCTTTGCATCTCGCGGGCCGGGTGGTGGGGCGGGATGTTGAGGGCCTCAAAGTTGTAGTAGTCCCATTCCACATCCGGGCCTTCCTCCACCTCAAAGCCCAGGCCCTTGAAGATCTCAATGATCTCGGTGAACACCCGGGTGATGGGGTGCAGGCGGCCGGGCTCCACGGGCCGGCCAGGCAGCGTGAGGTCAATGCGTTCCTGGGCCTCGCGTTCCAGCCGTTCCCGGGCGGCCTGGATTTCCTGCTGGATCCACTGTTTCAGGCGGTTGATCTCGGCGCCGGCCGACGGCCGGGCTTCCTGGGGCAGTCGGCCGATGCTCTTCAGGAGGGCGGTGACCTCGCCCTTCCGGCCCAGGTAGCGGATCCGGAGGGCCTCCAGGTCGTCCAGGGTCTTCACCTGCTGCAGGCGCTCCTGGATTTCCTGTTCCAGAGCCTGCACCCGGTCCCGGAGGGCTTGGAGATCCAGGGACACGGGACGCCCTCCCTTACGAGAGCCCGAGGGCGGCCTTGGCGCTGGCGACCAGTTGCGAGAAGCCCTGAGGATCGCGCACGGCCAGGTCGGCCAGCACCTTGCGGTTCATGGTGATGCCGGCCTGTTTGAGGCCGCTCATCAGGGTGCTGTAGTTCAGGCCCTCCTGACGGGCGGCCGCATTGATCCGCACGATCCAGAGCCGCCGGAACTCGCCCTTTTTCTGCTTGCGGTGGCGATAGGCGAAGCTCAGCGACTTCAGGAGCTGTTCGTTGGCTTTCCGAAAGGTGCGGGACTTTTGTCCGTAATAGCCCCGAGCCATCCGACGAACCTTTTTGTGGCGTCTCCTTCGGGTGTAGCCTGTTTTCACTCTCATTGGAAAATTCCTCCTTCCGGCAAAATCTGTGGCGAAATTATACGGGAAGGCGAAGGAAAAGGCGATGAATCCGGCCTTTTGAAAACCGCGGCGGCCCGCTTAGCGGGCCGCCGCGAAAACAGGAGGTGTGAGATGAGGGGCTATGCTTGCTGCCGTGCCTTCAGGATGCGTTCCGCGGCAAAATCGGGAACTTCCCGGTACTCGGCGAATTCCATGGTAAAGGAGCCCCGCCCCTGGGTCATGGACCGCAGGGTGGTGGCGTAGGACAGGAGCTCCGAAAGTGGCACCAGGGCCCGCACCACCTTGCGGTGGTTCCGGTCAAAGAACTCCAGCACCTGGCCCCGGCGGCTGCCCACATCGGCCAGCACATCGCCCAGGAACTCCTCGGGCACCACGATTTCCACCTTCATCACGGGCTCCAGCAGCACGGGGTCTCCCTGCTTCAGGGCCGCCTGGATGGCCTTGCGGGCGGCCTCCTGGAAGGCCAGGTCGGAGGAGTCCACCTCGTGGCTGGACCCGTCCAGCAGCGTAACCCGGACATCGGTCACCGGGAACCGGCCCAGGACGCCCTGTTCCAGGGCCTTCCGCACGCCCTTTTCAATGGCCGGCACGAACTCCCGGGGGATGTTGGAGCCTCGCAGTTGCTCTTCAAACACGATGCCGCTGCCGCGTTCCAGGGGCTCCACGCGGAGCACCACGTGCCCGTACTGGCCGTGGCCCCCGGTTTGCTTGATGTGCTTGCCCTCCACCTGCACCGCCCGGCGCAGGGTTTCGCGGAAGGCCACCTGGGGACGCCCCAGGTCCACCGGGGTCCGGAACTCCCGGCTCAGCCGCTGGGCCACGATTTCCAGGTGCAGTTCGCCCATGCCCGAGAGCAGGGTTTCCCCGGTTTCCTCGTTGTAGCGGAGCTGCAGCGAGGGATCCTCCTCGGTGAGTTTCCGGAGGGCGGAGCCCAGTTTGTTGGCCAGGTCCTTGCTGCGGGGCTTGACCGAAACCGAGATCACAGGTTCCGGCACGGTCAGGGCCTCCAGCACCACCGGGGCCTCCTCCTCGGCCAGGGTGTGGCCGGTGAGGGTTTCCTTCAGGCCCAGGAGGGCGCCGATGTCGCCGGCCTGCAGTTCCTCCACCTCTTCGCGGTGGTTGGCGTGCATCTTGAGGATGCGGGAAACGCGTTCCCGCCGGCCGCGGGTGGCGTTGTACACATAGCTGCCGGCCGTCAGGGTGCCGGAGTACACCCGCACATACACGAGTTTGCCCACATAGGGGTCGGTCATCACCTTAAAGGCCAGGGCCGTGAGGGGCGCGTGGGGATCGGGTTCCCGCACCACAGGCTCGCCGGTTTGCGGGTTTTCGCCCACCACAGGCGGCAGGTCTGCGGGCGAGGGCAGGTAGTCCACCACGGCATCCAGCAGGAAATCCACGCCCAGGTTCCGGTACGCGCTGCCCAGGAGCACGGGCACCAGGTTCAGCCGCAGGGTTTCCCGACGGATCACCCGGCGTACGGTATCCGGATCCAGCCGGCCGGTTTCCAGGAACTGCTCGGTGAGCTCCTCGTCCAGCTGGGTCACGGTGTCCAGCAGCACATTCTGGTAATGCTCCAGGTCCAGGCGCGCCTCGGGGTCGTCCAGGGGGATTTCCCGGGCCTGGCCGTGGTCGTCGTAGGCATAGGCCTTGCCCGAGAGCACATCCACGATGCCGCGGAACCCGCGTTCCCGGCCGATGGGCACCTGGAGCAGGAGCGGGGTCACGCCGAAGCGCTCTTCCAGTTGCCGAACGGCGCGGTACGGATCGGCGCCGATCTTGTCCATCTTGTTGAGGAACACGATGCGGGGCACCCGGTACCGGTCGGCCTGGGTCCACACCGTTTCGGTTTGGGGCTCCACGCCGGCCTCGGCGTCCAGCACGATGACGGCGCCGTCCAGCACCCGCAGCGAGCGTTCCACCTCCACGGTGAAGTCCACATGGCCCGGGGTGTCCACGATGTTGATCTGGTGGTCCCGC
>WGAB01000223.1 GCA_015489295.1 Caldifarciminota bacterium | reverse complement strand
ACCGGTTACATTGCTCTCGTTGGTGCTCAAAGGATCCCGAACCGAACGGGCCACCGAGGGAATCGCCGCCTGGTGCAGCACGTAGGTGTGGGCATCCAGCAGCGATTCCACAAGATCCAGGTCCTGCACCTGTCCTTCCACCAGCTCAAAGTCCGCCGGCACCCCCTCTGCCCGGAGAACGGATCGAACATCCTCCAGGTTTTCGGGCCGACCCGTGGAAAAATCGTCCAGCACGATCACATGAAAGTCCGGCAGAGCCTCAAAAAGGTCCTGATACCGGGACACACCGGCCTTCACCCGCAGGAGCTCCTCCACCAGATGGGATCCAATAAAACCGGCACCACCTGTCACCAGAATGCGGAACCGGGCCATCCTACCTCCTTTCGTTGCAGTTCAGGCGTTAATGATACACACCGGAGCGGTGCAACCGAACGCCCTGCATCAGACTCCGGCTGAGTTTCACAAGGTCCTGGTCGTCCACCCGTGAATCCTGGTTGACATCGGCCCGCAGCAGGGGCTCGGGCAGGGAAAGATGCCGGTACAGATAGCCGGCCAGGGCCTCCAGATCGGCGCGGGTGACCTCGCCGTCGCCGTCTGCGTCCCCCATCACGGCCACCAGCAGGATATCGCTGGAATCCCGGGGCTCCAGTTTGAAGTGGCCGTAAGAGTAGTTCACCGGGCCGATCACCGTGTAGAACCATCCCGTCTGGGGCTCATAGGCCACCCCCAGATCGTCCACGCGCAGGGTATCGGTGGCATCGTAGGCCGACCACTCGCCATACCCCAGATCGGGCGAGAGGCACCGCAGGGTGTCCACCCGTACCAGAACCCCCTCATAGGCCTCGGACATGGCCTGGGCGGCGGAAACCTGCACAGGAACCAGGGGCAACACCGGCCCGAACCTGTGAACCCCTGCGGTTTCCACCACCATCTCCGTGAGCCCGTAGTACTCCTGCACATCACCGATGAGCGCCACGGAATCCCCCACGGCCAGCGCCGGGGCGGGCGCCGTGGGCAGATAAACAAACAGGCCGCGATACGGCCCCTGGGGCCGCATCCCCACAAAGAGCCGACGGCCCCCGGAGAACACCCCGGACACCACCCCGTGGATTTCCACCTTGTGGTTCTCCAAGGGCGAGGGATCGGTCGCCTGGAGATCCAGAATCGTGACCTCCCCCGGAGGCCAGGCGCCGCCCGTCTCCTCCACCCTGGCCCGCAGTTCCTGCAAAAAGTCCCGGGCCAGCAGCGAATCCTGCACGATCACCACATTCTCGTCGTTCGTGTTCATGGCCGAATAGGTGAAGTTCGCCGATCCCGTGACAACCACCCGGCGGTCCACCACCAGGTACTTGTGGTGCAGCAATTTGCCGTGCAGGCTGTCGCAATACACATAGGCCGGGGGGTTCCAGGCGTTGCCGCCGAGCCCCAGCATGTCCCAGCTCTCGGAGTAGTGGCCGGGATCCAGGAAGTTGGTGGAATCCAACACGCCCGCCACCAGCACAGCGTCCTCGTCCCACCGCGCCTTCATGGCGTTGGAAAGGTTCTGGTTCGTGAAGAAATACATGGCGAACTGCAGGCGTTCGTGGGCCTGTTGAATCTGCTGGACCAGCGCCGCTTCGGTACCGTCGGAGGGCGAGAAATACACCGACACCGGGTGCTCGCCCACCACAAAGTGGTGGGGAGTGTTGTCGGTTTTCCGGGTGCCGAACCGGGAGGCGGCGGGATCCGTCGTATCCCCCGAACTTCCCCACATTTCGTTGAACTCGGTGGTATAGGCCGCCGCCACCTCGGCCGAAGCCAGGAACACCACATTGTTGGCCGATCCGAAAGGATCGTAGGTATAGTTGTAGGAGCCAGTGAGCACGAAATCGTCCTCCGGGATGCCGGCGTCCCGGGCGTCCACCACCAGGAACTTGTGGTGCATGGACTCTTCACCCAGGTTGGTGCCGAAGCTGTCGGTGATCACGGGGATCCCGTAAGAAGCCAGAGCCGCCACCTGGCTGTTCCAGTGATGGTTGTCCACAATCACTCGAACCCTCACGCCGTGGTCGTAGCGATCCTTGAGGGCGTTGACCACATTCCAGCTGGACAGGCTGTACACGCAGAGGTCCACCGAATACGCGGCCAGGCCGATGCGGGCCACCACCAACGAGTCCAGGTTCACCGAGGCCTGGGAAACCCATAGTGGGCCGGCCACCGTGGTGTTGAAAAAGCCCTGCAGGGGCCGCTCCGGGGCCCTCAGATCGGCATCGTCGCGGGGCTCCAGTTTGAAGTTGCCGTAGGAGTAATCCAGAACGCCCCGGAGGAACCGGAAGGAGTCGCCCACCGTGGGGTTGTAGGTGTAGGAACCCAGGTCGTCCACCCGCAGGGTGCCCTGGCTATCCTGTACGAGCCACTCGCCGTAGCCAAGGTCGTTTTGAACCACCACCAGATCGCGCAGGAACACCAGCACACCCTCCAGAGGCTCTCCCAGGCCCGCACTGGTGGTCCGATAGGGCTCGGGAATCGGGCGGTGGCTTGCAAGCACTGTCACCGAGCCTGAGGAGGCGTTGATCTCGGTTTTGCCGTAGTACTCCTGCACCACGCCGGTCACCTCCACGGAATCCCCTCGCTGAACGCCGGCCCCCGGGGCATACACCGCGATGCCATGCCAGGGCCCGGAAGAATCGGCAATGAAGAAAAGGTTGCTGAAGTCATTGCTTCCGGCGGTGACCACTCCGTAGATGGTCACCCAGGAACCCTCGTAAGGGGAGTTACCGGAGGGATCGGTGGTGTACTGAAGGTCTCGAATGCCCAGAGACCAGGCCAGGGAAACGGCCATCAGGGTCCAGAGCCAGGTTCTCACGGTTCACCTCACAGGGTTTACGCGGCCCCGCCGCGCATCGCCACGCGGTACAGGGCCACGAGTTTTTGGGCCACGCTCAGGTGATCCAGGCCCAGGGCTTGGAGCCGAGCCCGGCCGGTGCTCTCCCCTATTTCCAGCACCTCCAGCAGGGCCCGAGCGATGTCCTCCGGCCGATGGGAAACCACAGCGGCCCCCTGCACCCCCTCCAGAAGCCAGGGTACATCGCCCACCGCGGTGGCCACAATTGGCCGATTGCAGGCCATCGCCTCCTTTACGATGTTGGGCGATCCCTCATAGTCTGAGGTCAAGAGCACCACATCGGCGGCATTTAAAAACAGGGGAATCTCTTCGTGGGGCCGTCCCTGGACCACCAGCAGTTCCATGGGAACCTGCTCCGAGGCCAGAGCCACGGCCTTTTGTGCCAGGTCAAACCGCTTTTCCGGCCTTGCGGGGTTGGCCACAAAGGCAACATACACGGGTTCCTGGGGCAATCCGAGCCGTCGCCGCGCCTCGGCCCGGGGCATGGGATGGAAAAACTCCAGATTCACCCCGTTGGGCACTACCCAGGCCCGGGGGTCGCCCAGCAGCGGCAACAGGCTCGGCGACTTCACCAGGCGCCCCTGCAGGTACCGGTTCACCCAGCGGCTGATGAAACGCTGCCACGGCACCTCCAGATCGCTGCCGCAGTAGGACAGAACCATGGGGATTTCTCTTTGGCACAACGCAGGCACCCCGGTCAGTCCATAGTGGATGTGTATCACATCGTAAGCACCGGTTTTCACGGCCCTGCGAACACGGGCACAGGCAGCCAGGTATTCCCAGCGGCTCCGCCAACCCTCCACCACCAGGACCTCTACCTCATGGCCCAGCGAGCGGACATCCCGAACCTGGTCCTGCACAAATACCCCCATCGCAGGATGTTCTGGGGTAGGGTACATGTTGGTAACGGTCAACACCCGCATGAGCTGGCAGCAGAGGGAGGGAAAAATCTGGAAACGTTAAAGCTCACCGTCCTCCATGAGACCGAGGAGGATTTCTGTCAGGTTCGGGTCCCACTGCTTCCCCTTTCCCTTCTCGAACTCGGCCATGATCTGCTCCCGGGTTAGCCGTTTGCGGTACGGACGGTCGTAGCTCATGGCATCCAGCGCGTCGGCGATGGCCACAATCCGGGCCAGGAAGGGGATCTCGTGCTCCTTCAGGCCATCGGGATAGCCGCTGCCATCCCAGCGCTCGTGGTGGTGCCGAATCACCGGCAACGCTCCCTGGAGCGAGTGGATGGGGGCGCAAATCTGCTCGCCGATGATCACATGCTCTTCGATGCGCTTCCGTTCTTCCTCCGTCAGCGGCCCTTCCTTTTTTAATATAGCATCGGGGATGGCCACCTTGCCGATGTCGTGGAGATGGGCTCCTTTACGGAGATCGTCCATCTCCTGGGGGGTTAGCCCCACAATGCGGCCGATCTTCAGGGAGACCTCCACCACCCGTTCTGTGTGCTGTTCGGTATACGCATCTCGCATTTCGATGATGGTGGCCAGCGAGAAAAGAACCTGCTCTGCACTTTCCAGTTCACGAATGTAGGCCTTCAAACGTAAAAGGGCCTCGATCCGGGCAATCAGGCTGGCTTCGTGGGGGGGCTTGGTGACAAAGTCGTCGGCCCCCTTCTGGAAGGCCTCCACCTGCTCCTTGTCCAGGGCCGTCAACACGATCACGGGGATGTAGCCGAGGCGCTCGTTATTGCGGATCCGCTCCAGAACCTCAAAGCCATCAACCCCGGGCATCCGAAGGTCTAAAAGGATCACATCGGGTGGGTCTTCTTCGATCACACTCAGGGCCTCCTCTCCGGTAAGTACACCCTGGTACTCGTACCCGTGTTCCACGAGGAGGCGCTCCAGGATGTCCAACACGTAGGGCTCGTCATCCACTGCCAGAATCCTTGGCTTTTCGGGGCGGTACACGGGCTCGTAAATCCTTGCCGTCATACTCCAATTTTACACCCCTGGGAGAGGGACACAAACGGCGGGTCAACCCCGGCGACCTTTTTGCTGCATACTATTGGATGCCATGCTGGCCGTAAAACTCATCCATGACCTGGTTCGGGATGGGCTGCTGAAGGAGGAGCAGGCCGAGCAAATCCGATCCACCCTGCGGAACTACCAGGGAGACATCGTGTCGTTTCTGGTGGACCGCGGGATCCTGGATGAAGAAGAACTCGCCGATTACATTGCCCAGCACTATGGGTTCCCCAGGGTGGACCCGCTGGCCCTGGAACCCGACGAGAAACTCCTGAATCTGTTGCCCCTGGAGTTTCTGCGCAAAAACAAGGTGTACCCCTTTGAGCGGAAGGGCCGCACCCTTAAGGTGGCCATGGCCAACCCCCTGAACCTATCGGTAATCGACGACATCGAGTTCATTACCGGCTCCGAGGTCCAACCCTACGTGGCGCCTCCCAGCGCGATCCAGCAGGCCATCGACCAGTTCTTTGAAACCGATCTGGACATCCAGGAACTGCTGGACACCCTCTCGGCCGAATTTGCCGAAACCGTCGACGAAATCGAGGCTCCCGAGGCCGTGGACGAGGCTACCCAAACCGCCGAACAGGCCCCGGTGGTCCGATTGGTCAACAGCCTGATCCTGGACGCCGTGCGGAAAGGGGCCTCGGACATTCACCTGGAACCCCAGGAAAAGTCGTTCCGGGTGCGGTACCGGATCGATGGCGTCCTCTACGAGATGATGCAACCCCCGCTCCGCCTCAAGGAGGCGATTACCTCCCGCATCAAGATCATGGCAAAAATGGACATCGCCGAACGGCGCCTGCCCCAGGACGGCCGGATTCGGATGCGCATTCGGAACCGGAACATCGACCTCCGGGTGTCCACGGTACCCACCGTATGGGGCGAGAAGATCGTGATGCGGGTCCTGGACAAAAGCAACCTGACCTTCGACCTCGCCAAACTGGGGTTTGAAGAGGAATCGCTGGAACTGGTCATGGACGCCCTCCGCCGCCCCTACGGCATGATCCTCGTGACCGGCCCCACGGGCAGCGGAAAAACCACCACCCTGTACTCCTCCCTGAGCATCCTGAACCGGCCCGAGGTGAACATCCTCACGGTAGAAGATCCGGTGGAATACGAGTTTCCCGGCATCAACCAGGTGCAGGTAAAGGAGGACATCGGGCTGGACTTCGCCCGTGCGCTGCGGGCCTTCCTGCGCCAGGACCCCGACATCATCATGGTGGGTGAGATCCGCGACTTTGAGACCGCCGCCATTGCCGTTCGAGCCGCCATTACAGGCCACCTGGTGCTCTCCACCCTCCACACCAACGACGCCCCCAGCACCCCGGCCCGGCTGATCGACATGGGCGTGGAACCCTTCCTGGTGGCCTCCTCGCTTACCCTGGTGATCGCCCAGCGGCTGGTCCGAAAGGTGTGCCCCCACTGTAAGGTAGAAACCACCCTCCATCCCGAAATCCTGGAGGAACTGGGCCTTACTCCCGAGGATGTCGAAGACGTCACCCTCTATCGGGGCCAGGGATGCTTCCAGTGCAACAATACGGGGTACAAGGGGCGGATCGGGGTGTATGAGGTGATGGCCATCACCCCCCGCATCCGGGACCTGATTCTGCGAAAAGCCACGCCCGACGAGATCCGCAATGCGGCCATCGAAGAGGGCATGATCACGCTGCGGGAATCGGCCCTGTACAAGCTCTTCGATGGCCTCACCACGGCTGAGGAAGTGATCCGGGTCACCAAGGAAGTCTAAGTTTGCAATTTGCAAACGGAGGGATATTCGCAGCATGATCCAGAGAGAGGAACACTACAGCACCTCCTTTGGGATTTCCCAAAAGTCTCGGATCCTCCCCTCCATGCTTGATCTGCTGCGGGAAACCGTGGAGCGGGAGGCCACAGACCTGCACCTGGCGCCCGGCGCTCCCCCAATCTTCCGCATCAATCAACGCCTTGTACGGAGTCCCTACAAAGTCCTCGGGCCAGAGGACACCCGCAAACTCGTCTTTGAGGTCCTGAACGATGCCCAGCGGGCCCGGCTGGAGCGGGAACGGGAACTGGACTTTGCTATTTCCGTGGAGGGCCTGTCCCGGTTCCGGGCCAACGCCTTCTATCAGCGGAGTACCATCAGCGCGTCCATCCGAAGGATTCCCTTTCGGATCCCCTCCATGGCGGAGCTGGGGCTCCCTCCCATCGTAGAACAACTGACCCAAAAGAGCCGGGGACTGATCCTTGTCACGGGCCCTACGGGCAGCGGAAAATCCACCACCTTGGCCAGTATGATCGACCGCATCAACCAGGAGCGGGCGTGCCACATTATCACCATCGAGGACCCCATCGAATACCTGCACAAGAACAAAAAGGCTCTGATCGCTCAGCGCGAGGTGGAGGTGGACACGCGGTCCTTTGCCACGGCCATCCGGAGCGCCCTCCGTCAGGATCCTGACGTGATCATGGTGGGCGAGATGCGGGATCTGGAAACCATCTCGGCAGCCCTCACCGCAGCCGAAACCGGGCACCTGGTGCTGGCCACATTGCACACGGACTCGGTGGTGGAGTCCGTGAACCGAATCATCGACGTGTTCCCTCCGCACCAGCAAAAGCAGGTTCGGGTACAGCTGGCCTCCACCCTGGAGGCCGTGTTGTCCCAGCGGCTTCTCCCTGGACGGGCGTACCGGAAACTCGTGCTGGCCATCGAGGTCATGATCGGCACCCCGGCGGTCCGGAACCTGATCCGGGAGGGTCGGGTTCAGGAGATCTACGGCATCATCCAGACCTCCCAGAAGTATGGCATGTGGACCATGAACTCCTACCTGGCGAAGCTCTACTTCTCCGGGGCCATTGACCTGAAGACGGCCCTGGCGGCGTCGCCGCGGCAGGAGGAGTTGGAAGAGATTTTGCAGAGGAGGACCATGCGATGAGGGCAACCAGAATCCCTACCCGAAAGGAAGGTCGGCGTGGCAAGCAACAACGCCCCAGGCTGGGCTTCCTGCAGTTTGTGGGCCTTAAGGACGTGGCCCTGTTTTCCCGACAACTGGCGGTCATGATCGACGCAGGCGTTCCCGTGGTCCAGGCCTTGGAAATCCTGGAGCGCCAGTTCGGGAAAAAGGCCATGGCCAAAGTTCTGCGCCATGTTCGGATTTCCGTGGAGGGCGGAACCTCCCTCAGCGAGGCCCTGAACCGGTGGAAAAATATCTTCGGGGATTTTCTGGTGAGCATGGTGGCCGTGGGGGAAACCGGGGGCGTACTGGGGTTTACCCTGAACCGGGTGGCCGAATACCTGGAAAAGGTCATGGCCCTCCGCGGAAAGGTCCGGAGCGCCATGATCTATCCGGCCGTGATCTTCCTTGTCGCCGTAGGTGCCACTATCTTTTTGCTGATCGCGGTGATCCCGACCTTTGCCCAGATGTTCGCCACCTTTGATGCCGAATTGCCCCTGCCCACCCGCATCGTGATTGGCATCAGCAACTTTATACAGGCCAACGGGCTCTTCCTCTTCCTGGGCCTGATCGCAATCGGAGTCCTGGGATACTACGCATTCCGCAAAAACGAACGGGGTCGCTACTTCTCGGACAACGTGCTGCTCCACACCCCGGTCATCGGGAACGTTCTACGAAAATCGGCCATCTCCCGTTTCGCCCGCACCCTGGGGGTTCTGATCAAGGGCGGTGTGCCCATCATCGAGGCGCTGGAAATCACCGCGCGGACCTCAGGCAACCGCGTGGTGGAACGGGCCGTGCTGGAAGCCCGACGGAGCATCAGCGAAGGGAAAAACATCAGCGAGCCCCTGGAAAAAAGCCGGGTGTTCCCACCCCTCGTGACCCAGTTGATCGCCGTAGGGGAAACCACCGGTGACCTGCCCGGCATGCTGGACAAACTTGCGGATTTCTATGACATGGAAGTTGATACGGCCGTCAACACCATGACTTCGGTGTTGGAGCCGATTATGTTGATCTTTATGGGGGTCATTGTTGGAGGGATTTTGATCTCCCTGTATCTGCCCATATTTAGCATCTCGTCGGTGATCAAATAAAATTGCCAAAGGGGGGATCAGTATGAAAGGTACCGCACAAGCCTTGACCGTTCAGGCCCCCAGCACCGGCCAGGCCCTGTGGTGGATGACCGGGATGCGGGTGGGCATTTTGCTGACGGTTCTCCTGCCGGGCATTGTACTACTCCGTCCCGTGGTCGGCACCTCGGGCACCCTGTTTCTGGTCTCCATCCTGGCCGTCGGCCTTCTCTTTTCCGCCCTCTTTCTCCTGCTGGCCCGCGCCGGGATCGGTACCCGAGAATTGCTGTGGGCCGAAATTTTCCTGGATCTCATCCTGATTACCCTCCTGGTACATGTCACCGGGGGGAGTTCCTCGGATATGCCCCTTCTCTACCTGCTTCCCATCGTTTACGCGGGATACTTCGATGAACTGCGGGGGTCTCTCTTCGTTGCCCTGCTTTCGACCCTCCTCCTCGGGTTCTTCACCGTGGCCGAGTCCAATGGGTGGATCCAGCCCTTTATCACCTACCGCCCTTCCCTGATCGGTGATGTCACCCTGAAGTTCTACCTGTACGCCCTGCTCTTCTTTACCGTCGGCGTGGCCTCCGGCTACGCGTCCACGGTATACCATCGTACCGAGGCGGCCCTTACCCGAACCCGGCGGGCCCTGAGCCGCGCTCAGATCAGCCTGGAAACGGTGGTAGAAAACATGAACTCCGGCCTTCTGGCCATCGACGAGGCTGGAGAGGTAATTTTCCTGAATCGGAGTGCCAAGCAAATTCTGGGACTGGACCACTACCGGGGAAAGATCACGGCCGAAATTCTTAAAGCCGAGATTCCGGAGTTTTACGATCACCTGCTGAGGCTTCTGAAGGATCGCCCCCAAAAGCGGGAGAGCCTGCGGTTTCGTATTCCCCATCAAAACCGGGAGGCGGAAATCGGCTTTAACACCACCTTCCTCCGCGACGCGTGGGGCAACAAGCTGGGCATGATCATGGTGTTCCAGGATCTCGCACGCATCCGGGAAGCCGAACGGAACCAGCGGACCCTGGACCGCCTGGCGGCCATCGGGGAATTCTCGGCCAACCTGGCCCACGAGATCCGAACCCCGGTTACCGCCATTAAGGGGGCCGCTGATCTGCTGAGTGAGGAAAATCTGGCCGAGGATCAGCGGACCCTTGTGTCCCTGATTCGCAAAGAGAGCAACCGGTTGAACCGCATCGTCACCGATTTCCTTCAGTTCACCAAACTCCCCCCTGTCCAGCGGGGCCGGGTTTCCCTGCATCGCCTTCTCCACGACACCGTGGAGCGCTTCCGCCCCGTTTCCAATCGCACCAAAATCCGGCTATCGATGCCCGATGAGGACCTGGTCCTGGAAACCGACCAGAACCTCCTCATGCAGGCCCTGTCGAACCTGATCCAGAACGCCATCCAGGCCATTGAACAGGCCCAGTTGGAGGGCGAAGTACGGGTCACAGCCCTCTATCCGGGGATGGAGTTCTCGGTCATGGGCAGCGGCCGGGATACCGTGGAGGAGAACAGCGTGGTGATCTTGATCGAAGACAACGGGCCCGGGATCCCTGCCGATTCCCTGGACCGAATCTTTGACCCCTTCTACACCACCCGGCCTTCTGGCAGCGGCATGGGGCTCCCCCTGGTGAAGAAGATCCTGCAACGCCTGGGTGGGCGCATGGAAATCTATTCCAAGGAAAAGGAGGGCACCCAGGTCATCCTTTACCTGCCTGTGTCCCCATGAAGCCGTGGATTTTTGTGGTCGACGACGAGGAGAGCCTGCGGGAGTATCTGAGCATCCTCCTTTCGAAGAGCGGGTATAACGTGCGAACCTTCCCCAGCGGCCCCGCCCTGCTGGAGGCCCTGGGCGAACAGTCGCCCGACCTGATCCTCCTGGACCTGAAGATGCCGGAGATGGACGGGATCCAGGTGCTGGAAAGGGTCCGTGCCCTGGACCCGAACCTGCCGGTGATCATCATGACTGCCTACGGCACCATCCAGTCGGCCATCGAGGCCATCCAGAAGGGCGCCTTCTACTATATCACTAAGCCCTTCGAGATCTCCGAACTCAAGATCCAGATCCAGAAGGCCCTGGAGTATCGCCGTCTGAAGTGGGAAAACCTGCAACTCAAACAGGAACTGGGCCTGAATCTTCAGATCGTGGGCCAGAACCCCGAGTTTCTGAAGGTGCTGGACATGGTCAAACGGGTGGCCAAAACCGATGCCACCGTGCTCATTTTAGGGGAAAGCGGAACCGGCAAGGAGCTCATTGCCCGCGCCCTCCACCAGCAGTCCCAACGTGCGGCCTATCCCTTCGTAGCCATCAACTGCGCGGCTCTCCCCGAGGAACTCCTGGAAAGTGAACTCTTCGGCTACGAGAAGGGGGCCTTTACCGGGGCCACGAGTTCCAAGGAGGGCCTGTTCCGGGCCGCCCATAAGGGAACCCTGTTTCTGGACGAGATCGGCGAAATCTCGCCCCGGATCCAGGTCAAACTCCTCCGGGCCCTGCAGGAACGGGAGATCATCCCCCTGGGGAGCACCAAACCTGTAAAGGTCGACGTCCGGATCCTGGCCTCTACCAACCAGGATCTGGAAGCGCTGATGCGGGAGGGGAGATTCCGGGAAGACCTGTTTTATCGGTTGAACGTGATCACGATCCGAATTCCCCCTTTGCGCGACCGCAAGGACGACATTCCCCTGCTGGTGGACCATTTCATCCGGAAGTACGCTCGCAAACACCAGATCCCGCCCAAAAGAGTCCCCCAAAGGGTGTTGCAGTTGCTCATGGCCTATCCCTGGCCAGGGAATGTTCGAGAACTGGAAAACGCCATTGAGCGGGCCCTAATCCTCTCGCCCGGGGAGGAGATCGCAGTGGAGGCTCTGCCTCCCCAAATCCTCGGGAGCCGAGGCGAGGCGGATCTTCCCCTTCCTCCTCCCACCCTTACCCTGGAGGAACTGGAGCGCCGATACATCCTGAAGGTCTTAGAATCGGTGGGTTGGGACAAGGCCCGGGCGGCCCAGATCCTGGGCATCAACCTATCGACGGTTTACCGGAAACTGGCCCGGTTCGGCATCAAGGTCACGGCGCCAGACCGGGATTTGCAAGTTGCAAACCGGCCTTCTCAGATTGAGAAGGCCGACCCCCGAGGATAGCCGGAACACCCTGTCACTCCACAGGTTCCCTCTTTGGCAGCACCCTTGCAACATCCCCTGAGGACCCAAAACGGAAACCAACCCAAAAGGAGGTGTGAACCATGTTGAAGGCACTGCGGAAGAACAAGAAGGACCGGGGGTTCACCCTGGTGGAGCTGATGATCGTCATCGTGATCATCGGGATCCTGGCGGCCATTGCCATCCCTCGGTTCATCGGTGCCCAGGACCGTGCCCGCATCAGCGCGGCCAAGGCCCAGTTGAACTCGGTGCGGCAGGCGCTGGCCCTGTATGAGATGGACCATTCGGCCTATCCCGCGACCACCAACGACTGGGATGCCCTGGTCAGCAACCTGACCGGGTATGTGGCCCTTCCCAAATGGGACGAACTTAAAGATAAGGTGTTCGTGGACGGGTCCTTCAGCTTCACCAACGTGGACGATACCTCGTACGTCATCACGGTACAAGCCACAGACAACAACCAGACTACCCTGCGGGCTACGCCTTACGGGGTCGAAGAGCAGTAGTAATCCGGTCTCATCTCGCTACCCCAAGGGGGAGGTTGACACAGTCAACCTCCCCCTTGTATTATTGCAAAGGCCAAAGGCATCCAGTAGGTTGTTGAAAGGTATTTACTCGTAAAAAGGGGGACCTTATCGATGAGGTCGAGACCGTCCTTGAAGTCTGCCGAGGAGGGCATGACCCTCGTGGAAGTTTTTATCGTGATCCTCATCATCAGCATCGTTGCCCTGATTTCGATTCCCCGATTCACCCGAGCGACGGATCGCGCCCGGATCACTGCGGCCGTGGATGAATTGCACTACGTGCGCCGGGCGCTCTCCTTGTATCAGGCAGAAAACGGCTATTTCCCTCGTTTAGACCATGCCAATTATTATTCCCTCAAGGCCCTCCTTAAAGACCCCTTCGGCCATCCCTACATGAGTCTTCCCGACACTCCTGAATTCGATCTGTCTTCTTTCACTTATACCAGCGACGGAGATACCTATTTCATCCGGGTCAAGGCCAAAGACACCAAAGGCACCTGGATCCACGCGTCCCAGGATGGCATTGAAGTTGTGGAATGAACGCTGATCCAGAACTCCTTCCAATGGCCTATCTCTTCACCCTTCTCGTGGGTTTGGCTGTGGGGAGCTTCGTAAATGTCCTCATCTATCGGATTCCCCGGGGGCTTTCCATCGTGTGGCCCCCGTCCCACTGCCCGGTATGCGGACATCGCCTGGCGTGGAAGGACAATATTCCTCTGCTTTCCTACCTGATCCTCCGGGGGCGGTGTCGTTACTGCGGGGCCCGGATCCCGCTCCGCTATCCCCTGGTGGAGGCCGCCAACGCCCTGCTCTACCTGGGCCTGGCGTGGCGCTTTGGGTTCCAGGTGTTTCTCCTTTTCTACTGGGCCCTGGCCAGCCTGATCCTGGCCCTGAGCCTTATTGATCTGGAGCACCATCGGCTTCCGGATCCCCTCACTCTGAGCCTGGGACTTCTGGGGCTCGGGTACCAATTCCTTCGCCACGCATGGATCTACGGGCTTTTGGGTGGGGTCGTGGGGTTCCTCCTGGGAGGGTTGATCTACCTGCTGGCAACCTGGGTATACGGTCCCGATGCCTTCGGTCTCGGCGATGTGAAGTACCTGGCGGCCATCGGCATATGGGGCGGTCCCTTTGCCGTGCCGGTTATCCTGTTCCTGGCTTCCCTTTTGGGTACCCTGGGGGGATTGATCGTCGCCTGGCGCCGCCGCACCCTACGGGTTGGCATCCCCTTCGGCCCTTTTCTGAGTGGCGCCTTGCTGTTGACAATCCTCCTACCCCAAGGCATAATGTAGCATGGTGGCTAAGAGATATCAGATTGAGCGCGAAGCCCTCCAGTCTATGGCTCGTGGAGATTGGGCTCGGGCCATAGAGTTGTATGAGACCATTTTGAAGGAGGAGAAGGATCCCAACGTGTTTAATATCGTGGGGGATCTTTATCTGCGCGCAGGGAACACGAAGGAGGCGATACAGAACTACCGCTTTGCCATCGAGGGATTCCTGGGGGAGGAGATGTACAACTCTGCCTCGGCCGTGATTCGCAAGCTCCTGCGGCTGGAGCCGGAGGACCTGTTTGCGCTGGTGGCCCAGGCCAGGGTGGCGCATCACCAGGGCATTTACCGGGAGGCCTTAGAGTACATCCGTAAGGCTTTTGAGAAGGGCCTCAAGGAGCATCCGCATTACCTTGAAGAAGTGCTCTCGATCCTTCGCGACATGGCCCGGCAGGGCAACGAAGTGCTCCAGCAAGAAATTCAAAGCCTGCTGCAGGCCTTTGAAATTCAGGATCAAGAAATTCTCACTGGCCTTTCTCCTCAGGAGGAGGTCAAAGCTCAGGAGGTCGGAACTGACACCAAACTCCCCTACGATCCAGACTTTCTTTATCTCCTTCACGAAATCGACCAGATCTTGACGCAGGGGGTGGAGGCTTCCAACCGTCCCTCACTGAGCCGGGCTCATGCCCTGTTCGATATGGGGTTGTATCGCTCAGCCATCCTGGAATACCAGAACTACCTGAGCGAGCATCCGGAGGATCTGGAAGCCCTGTTGATGCTGGGCAAGGCCTTTTTGCGGGCAGGGGAAGCCGATCTGGCCCTGCGGGCCTTTGAGGAGGGTGTCACCAAGGCCGTAGGCAGGGAAAAGCTCATGTTTCAGTACTGGATCGCCCGGACCTATGAGGCCCTGGGAGAACGGGATGAGGCAACCCGAATCTATCGGGAAATCCTTTTTAAAGACATGAACTTCATGGATGTCAAGCGTCGTCTGGAGGCGCTGAGTGGACGAGGAGTCCGAAGCAAAACTGGTGTAAAAACCAAAAACCGGCGGAGAAAACCGTAGCCATGCAAGGACTCATCGAACGGCTTCGAGAAAGCGGGCTTCTCACCAAAGACGAAATCAAACGGGCGGCCGACCGACAGTGGAAGCACGGGGGGTCTCTGCTCCAGCACCTGGTGGAACTGGGGTATCTCAAAGAGGAAGACCTCCTGGACTTCTTCTCCAAAATCCTGGGGCTTCATGTGGTTCGTCTCCGGGAGATTGATATCGATCCCGACGCCATTTACTACATCCCCTACAGGATCGCGGCCCGGTACTTCCTTATTCCCATCAAACGAACCAAAAAGAGCCTGATCGTTGCCATGGCGAACCCCTTGAATCGCCGGGCACTCAAGGAAATTTCCTACGTTTCCGATCTGGAGATCATCCCCCTGGCAGCAAAACTCAGCGAGGTAAAGAGTGCCATCCTCAGCTACTATGGGAAACTGGAGCCTCCCCGGTACTTTGATGTATTCTTTGTGCGTCCTGACCCCGAGAAAACCCTGGAGTCCATCGATGCCCAGTCTGAAGAAAACGCCATCCTTCTGGACAAGATCGAGGAATTTCTCCGCACCTCCGGGCACGGTCTCCAGATCATCGGGGGGCCGGGGAGCGGAAAGACCTATCTCATCCATGCCATCGCCAACCGGATTCTTTTAAATTTGTCCGAAGCCGGGGTATTGATGACCACCGGAAGCCTGCTCCGCGATCTGTTCTTAGAGATTGAAGAAGTTGGTTTATACCCTCAGCTGCGGGAGTTTTTCTCGGACCACCGGTATCTTTTGGTCGACGACGCCGAGGGATTGAAGGACGCGGAGCGCTTTGCGGACTTCTTAGATTGGTATCTCACCGAAGGGGGCCATGTGCTGGTGACAACGGCCCGGGACTTACGTGAGGCCGGTGTGCATCGGCGCATCGTGCGACGGCTCGAAAAATTTGAACGCCATTACCTTCCTGAGCTCCAGGAGGAAGAGGAGATCGAGAGCATTCTGGTGGAAACCTCTCCCCGGGAATCTAAAACAGAAACGGCCCAGAACCCGGTTCCCGGGCCTGGAGCCCAGGAACCTTCCTTGGCCGAGACAGGATTGCCTGAAGATTTGGCGTTTGACGAGAAGTTTAAGGAATACCTTGAATCCATTCGTTCCGGGAAAGTCGGTTACGAACGGATTTTAGAGTTCCTGAAATTCCTGAAGCAGCGCCCCAGATCAACCCTCCTCATCCGGATCAAATCCCTCAAAAAGGAGGCATCGAAGCGGGGCGGGAGCCTAAAAGTCTTTGTTAATCCTGCCCTTTCCTTACCCGAATGGTTCATCGACGGCATGGAACAGCTGACCCGCAAGATTCTCCAAGCCCTGGAGGAAGGGGACGAGCTCCAAATGCGTATCCTCGAAACCCCCACCCATTACCAAATTCAATACAAGGCCAAGCCCATAACCCTTATGGTCGATGCCTCAACCGTCCAGGAAGTTTTTGAAAACCGCACCGTTGAGATCGAAAAAGAGCAAAAAGATAGCCTCTCGGTCCTGACCGTAACCGTCAACAAGGAGTAATTTTATGCTCAAGGGACTCTTGGGAGGGAAACCGGCCCAGTCTATCGGACTGGATGTCGGTTCGCGATTGATCAAAATCCTGGAGGTGGAGCGGGGTCGGGAGAACGAGCGGAAGATCCTGACCCATCACCTCCAGGAGATCCCTGAACAGGCCATCGTTGAGCGGGAAATCCTCGACCGTATCGGCGTGATTGAGTCTCTTCGGGAAGCAGCTGCCCGGAGCGGCATAGAGGGCCGGGACATCACCCTTTCGGTGGCGCGCGGGGTGATCCTGCGACGGATCAAGGTTCAGAAGGGCCGGGAATCTCGGGATGAACTGATCGAGCGGGCCACGCGGCAAAGCATTCCCTTCAGCCTTTCCGACGTGATCTGGGATTACCAGATCCTGGAGGAAAGCGAGGAGGAATGGGATGTCCTCATTGTGGCAGCGCGACAGGACATGATTTACTCCCAGATGGATCTCGCCCGTTCGGCCGGCCTCAATCCCGTCAAAATCATTCCGGAAAGTCTGGCCTGGCAGTATACCCTGCAGGGATTGAGAAAAGAGAAGACAGTGCTGGTCCTCGATATCGGCTACGCCTTCACCGATCTCTTCTTTATCCAGAAGGGGGTGGTGGTCAACTCCCGGGACATCAACATCGGCATCCGGAACTTTCTGGAAACGCTGCGTAGAGAACTGGGGTTCTCTTACGAGAACGGTGAAAAAATCCTGCTGGGCCAGGCCGAGATCCCGGACCTTTCGGCCCAGGAGGTCATCCGATTGGAAACTTCCGACTTCCTGGACCAGATGGAACGAATCTTCGGGTTCTTCTGGCCCGAAGAGCGCACCAAGCCTCGGACGTTTTACCTGGCAGGAGGCGGCGCTCGAATCGTGGGGCTCGCCGAAGCCCTCCGCGACCGCTTCGGCGTGCGGGTCCAGGTGCTGAATCCCCTTCAAGAATTGGTCCAGGTCCACGCCAACAGTGGCCCCCTGTTTGCCCTGGCCTACGGACTGGCCGAAGCGGGTTTAGACACTGCAGGAATCAACCTCCTTCCGCCGGAGGAGCGTCCGGTGGAAGAGGAGCCCCTGTATCCCAAGATCGCTTTGCCGCTGTATACGGCCATCCTCGGAATTCTTCTGGTGGCGGTTTTGGCCATCCGGGATCAGAGCAGGATCTCCTCTTTGAGGGCAAAGATCGCGGAGCTTCAGGCAGAAGAGCAGGTGCTCAAAGCCAAACAGTCGGCTGTCGGGGAAATCTTAGAAAAAGAAAAAATCATCCGGCAACGGAGCGAGGTCATCCAGCGCCTCCTGCAGACACGTTACCGGTATGTGGATTTCTTAGACAAACTCAGTGCCCTTCTCCCCTGGGATGTGTGGCTCTCCTCGGTGGAAGAGGTGCAGGCCGATACCATACCTACGGGGAACTTCAAACTCAGCGGCTACGCTCCGTCCAGTGTAGCCGTGGCCAACTTCCTCAAAATTTTGAGGAACTCGGGATTTTTCTCCGATGTTCGCTTGATTCACATCAAAAAGGAGGTCATCGATGACAACCCGGTGGCTGGATTTGAGATCGTGGTTTTCCCGAAACGGGGGTAAAGGGCTCCTCGGTTTTGCTTTGCTGGCTTCGCTTCTTACCCTCTCCTGTCAAGGATTGCTGGAAGATTCCGGGTCTTATGCCATCGTCGAGGGGTACGTTTACGCCGACGCCAGCATGACCCGCGGGGTTCCCGGCGTGGAGGTTATTGTCGAGAGCGACGAGAACTCCCAGAACCCTTACCAGGGCCCCGATCTCATGACCTTTACCGACAGCACCGGTTACTTTTCCATAAAGGTCTTCCTCACGTACGAAGCCACCGACACATCGGTCAGCTATCATGACATTGCCGACGTTTCCGTGTATTACAACTACCGCGGGAGAAGCTTTCGCTATACGGGCGTAAGCGTGCACGTGGGTGGCGTGTATCGGCTACCGGCCGTATACCTGGGGATGTTCGAATGATCATCGATCGGACTCGGATCACGATATCCGTGCTGGTGCTGCTGGTTCTCCTGGGGGGATATGTGCTGCTTTCCCGTTCCGCCCGGGAGACCCAGAAGAAGCTGGAGGTGGAGTACGCGCAACTCTACGAACGAGTGCAAAGGGAACGGCGCCTCGTAAAGAACTTTGAGGTCCTCAAAGCCCGTCGTGATTCCCTCCTGCAGGTTTATAAGGAACAGCTCACACTGATGCCTGAGACCCAGGACATGACCACCTTCTTAGACGAGGTTTCCGCCTACGGTGTTCGTAGCGGCATCGAGTTCCTGCTCTTCCGGCCCATGCCCCCGGTGGTGCGGGGGTTTTACACAGAGTTCCCGGTGGATGTGAAAATCACGGGAACCTATCATCAACTCGGGAAATTCCTGTCGCTCCTGGCCAACGCACCCCGGCTCATCACCATCGAGAACCTGCAGATTCTGAGCCTGGCAGGAGAAGGAACGCCGGAAGAGGAGCGGGGGATCTACACAGTCACCGCTCAGTTCATCCTCAAAACCTATGCCTTCACGAAACCCTCGACACCGTCCACCCCGGTGGTTGCGCAGAAAGGGGGTCAACCATGAGGAAGGCGGTCCTGCTCTTTCTTGTCGGTTTCCTTTCCTCCCCGGTGTGGAGCGGTACGGTATCCTCCCTCTCCACCGAATGGGCGGAAGGCGTGTTTCAGGTTCGGATTTATGCGCCCGGGGTGTCGGACTACCGGGTGACCTTCCTGAAAAATCAAACCCCCCGAATGCTCGTGGTCGACCTTCTGGATGCTACCTATCGCCTTCCCAAACGCAGGTACCCGGTGCGTGAGGCTGGGGGTGTTCTCGCCATCCGGGGTTCCCAATTTCAGGTACGACCCCGTCGCATTGCTCGAATTGTGGTAGACCTCACCGATTCGCTGCCCTACACGGTCAACAGGAAGGGAGACACGCTGGTCCTTGCCCTCCGCACAGCCCGGGGAGCGGCCCGAAGCATCGAAACCTTTACCACCTTTACGGCAAAGTCCCTCCGCGACCCGTTTACCCCGTGGTTTGAAGAGGAGACCGGGGGCGACACCCTTTTCAATCCCCTTCGGGGAGAGTTGGTCGGGATCATAGAAAGCGACAATGGCCAGCGCTATGCGCTCCTTCAGGAACCCAACAAACCGGGATTCATTTTGAAGAAGGGGGACCCTGTGCTCAACGGCGTCGTGCTCGCCGTGACTTCCCGCAGTGTGGTGTTTTACGTGAGGGACAAGGGAATCCCCCGAAGGATTGTGTTAGAATTGAAAGGCGGTAAGAAGAAAGGGAGGTCGTCATGAAAGCTTTGCTTTTGGGAGCCTTGCTTCTTTCCCAGATGCCCCGCATCACCCTGAGTGTGGAAAACGCCGATATCCACACGGTTCTCAGGGCCATTGCAAAGGTGGCCAACACCAACATCATCACGACCCCGGGGGTGCAGGGGAAGGTGACCGTCGAGTTCACCAACCTCCCCTGGAAAGAGGCCCTCTATGCCCTCCTGGAAACCAACGGCCTGGCCGCCCTGGAGGAGGAGGATCTCATCAAGGTCATGACGTTGCAGGAGCTCCAGGAACTCCGGACCACGACCCAGCTAACCACCCGGGTGTTCCATCTCAAGTATGCCAAGGCCGAGGAGGTCCAGCCGTCCATCGAGGGGTTGCTGAGTGATCAGGGAAGCGTCAAGGTCATCAAGCGGACCAACTCTCTGGTAGTCCGCGATAGTGAGGACCGTGTCGAGCAGATCGCCGCCATCCTGAACCGCATCGACCAGCCAACCCCGCAGGTACTCATCAAGGCCCGGATTGTCAAAGTGGATCGGAAAACGGCCCAGGAGCTGGGGATTCGTTGGCTGGCAGGCTCGGTGGATCCGACCCATCCGTACCATTGGAGGGCTAAGGTGCTGAACCAAGCAGGGACGCCCCAGGGAATTTTCCAGTTCGGGACACTCCGGTCGGGCATCAACATCGACGCAATCCTGACGGCACTGGAAAACGAGGAGAAGGCTGAGATCATCTCCGAGCCCTCGGTGATCGTGAGCAACAACGAAACCGCCGTGGTTCTGGACGGCAAAAAGATCCCCATCATCACCCTGGACCTGGCCGGCAACCGGGTCATCAAGTTCTACGATGTGGCCCTGAAACTCACGGTTACCCCCCACATCACACCGGACTCCGGGATTTTCCTGGAACTCCATCCCGAGCTCAGTGACCTTTCCGGGGAAGCGACGGCGGCCGGGGAACCCATCATCCTTTCTTCGGAGGTGGAAACCAAGCTGTTGGTCAAAAACGGTGAAACCGTGGTCATCGGGGGGATTCACCGGAACAAAACCGGTGAGGTGAAGAAGGGGATTCCTTTCCTTTCGGCCATCCCCCTGATTGGAAAGTTCTTTACGTACACGGCGCATACCAACGACAAAACCGAGTTAATGATTTTTGTTACGCCGGTACTCCACACCCCGATGGTTTCACAGCGATGAAACGGGTTTGGGCCGGGAAAATTTGGAAAAACCTTCGTCAGGAAAGGGGGTACTCCCTCTTTGGGGTGCTTTTGGCCTTTTTTATCCTGGGGGTGGCGTTGATCAGTTTCCTGAACCTCATGATCGCCAGTGTCCAAACCACCACCCTGGCCAATGGGATTTCCATTGCCTCAAACCTGGCCCAGAAGGAAATCGAGTTGCTCCGTACCTACGGGTACGACCACTGGTACAAGGCCCTGGACGACAACGACGACCTCCCGATCACCATGACCGACACGGTGCACGTCCAGGGGGTCAAGTTTATCAAAACCTCCACGGTTTCCTTTTCTCCGCTCCAGAAGGAAACCATCCAAATCGAAGTTAGGGTGAAATACATAGATGTGCAAAACGTTGAGCATCAGGTATTCCTGACTTCTTTGCTTGGGAACTATGAGTAATCGGATTATTGAGTGGCAATCCTTCCTTTCCAGGGGCTATACCCTGGTGGAAGTATTGGTTTCAATCACAATTTTGTCCCTGATCCTGGGGTTAATTGCAAGCTTTTTTGTCAACCACCTTCGGCTTCAGCGGAGGGAAACCGCCCTGGCGGAGCTCCGCATTGAGGGGTTGAAAGTGAGCCATCAGCTGGAAAAGTACCTGCAAAGTGTAGGACTGGACCCTGCCGGCACCGGTGCCTTTGGCATCACCAAGGCCACCCGAACCCAGCTGGAGTTCTCAGCGGACGTCAACATGAACGGAATTGTGGAGCTCGAGGACTTCTTTGGGATCCGCTGGTCCAACGACACCCTTTACACCTACAACCCTCAGAACCCAGCCAAGGTCAAGGTGCTGTCGCCCCTGGTGGACTATTTTGAACTCCGGTATTACGGTGCCCAGGGGAAGGAGATCGGGCCGGGACAACAGGAGCTCACCCCGGCCCAGAGGGATTCGGTGGAGGGGGTCCAGTTCGTGCTGTACCTCAAAACCCCTCAGCCGTTACCCGGGTACACTTCGGCAGGAACCTACCCGAGTGGACAGCAGTTCCACGATCATTACGGCCGCTATAAGATTGACAACCTGGTCTTTCTTCGGAATCGCCATTATTAGAGAAAAAGGAGTGGAGCAATGGGACGTTTGGGTTGGTTGCTCACCTTTTTAGGACTATTCGGCTTGTTGGGGGCCCAGGACCTGACGCCGCCCACGATCTCAGGGTTCTCGGCCAATCCCAACCCCTTCTCACCCAACGGTGACGGAGTCGCGGATACCACGGTAATCGGGTTCTCCGTCTCCGAGCCAGCGTACATTTCGGCCTGGGTGGAAGGAACCTCGGATTACCTTTTAAACCAAGTCTTTTATTCCACCGGACACCACACCATCACCTGGGATGGAGGGTCTTATCCGGAGGGTCCCGTCCAGATCCTCTTCGCCGCCGAGGACACCGCTGGCAACCTCAGCGATACCACAGGGTTGTGGGTGGTCATCGACACAACCCTTCCCCAGATCCTCAACCTTTCCTTTGAACCCAATCCCTTCAGCCCGGATAACAACGGTATCGAAGACTACTGTAAAATCGAGTTCGAGGTCTCGGGCACCTTCCCTCCCGATTATGCCCAGTATTTCCCTCCGAACCGCATCGGCATCTTGGAGGTGTGGAACGATACCGGTGTAACCTATTACCAGTTCACGCCCGAGCGTTCTCCGGTTCTTCCCCCCTTCCCCGTCTATCTCTTTGTCAAGTACCTGGAAAACAACATGTCCACCGACCTTCTGCTGTACTTCTTGGATTGGGGCAATCACGCGGTGGACGTCACCCTTCCCCGGGACGCGGGGCCGTTGAGCTACCGGGTGGGGGATCTCACCAATCGCTTCACCGACATCGAAGTTTGGCCTGCCCCGATTCCCATCGGAAACTCCGCCCGGGTTGAAATTTATGCCTTTACCGGGAATGCCACAGCCGAGGTGTACGACCCCGAAGGGAATCTGGTGTTCTCCACCAATTTCATGGAAGCCTTCCGGGGGGACGGCGCCTATTTCACCCTGTTTGGCCCCGGTCCCCTGCCCGACGGGGCATACAACGTCAAGGTTTTTCTGGAAGACGAGGCTTACAACACCACCGTGCTCACCGGTCAGGTGATCGCCAACTCCGTGCCCACTCAGGTTTCCGAGGTCTATTTCTCGCCCCCCAAGATCTCGCCGCAGAATCAGGATTTCTTGTTTGATGCCACCGACCTGCGGTTCAATCTGTCGGAACCCGCCCATGTCGTCATCCGCATTTACAACTCTCCCACCCATTTCGACCAAGATCACCTGGTCCGAACCCTCCTGGACTCGGTCGGCCTCAGCGGAGGGTCCCATGCCATCGTCTTCGATGGAAAAAGCGACGCCCAGAACTTCCTGGCTCCCGGGAGCGATTCCACCTACTACGCGGTCATCCGTGCTATTGATCCTCTCTCCGGGGATATGGACGTGGAGGTGACCCCCATTGAGATCGATAACCGTCCTCCGCCCAGACCTTCTGTATTCCCCCTGCCCTCCCCCACCCGCTCCACTGCCGACACGGTGGAGGGTGTTTCCGAACCCGGCAACCGGATTCGCCTTTACCAGAACTACCTCTTTTACGCCGACACCGTGGCAGACTCCATCACTGGCCACTTCGCCATCCCCGTGGAGTTCGCAGGTGGAGACAACCGGCTCTTCGTGGTGTCCTACGACGATGTGATGAACCCCAGTATCCCCTCCGAAACCCTGCGCGTGGTGGTGGACCGCACCCCTCCCACCTGGGTTGAGGCCTACCCCTCCGATGGGAGCATCCAGGTAGACACCCTGCAACGGGTTTGGGTTCGGGTTCAGGACAACCTGGCGGGCGTGGATTTCTCCCACTCGTTCCTCGTGCTAAAGCGGGGCCAAACCTCGATGGAGGGGGCTGTGGTCTTTCACACCCCGGATACCCTGGCCCTGGAACTCACTCAGCCTCTACTCCCTGGCGGTGCCTTTGACGACTTTTACACGCTGGAGGCCACGCTCTACGATTCCGCCGGGAACACCACTGTGGATTCCCTGCACTTCGTGTTCGACACCTCGCCTCCATCCTTTGAAATCTTCCCCGAGGACTCTTCGATTCAGCGCCAAGTGGCCCAGTTTGAAATCCATATCGTGGACAACCTTTCGGGTCCCAACGCCGCTGCCAGCACGGTACAGTTCGTGGGCCCCAACGGTGAGGTGCCCGGCAGCCTGACCGCTCCCACGGACTCCACCCTGATTTTCAGCCCCATTCCACCTTTAAAAACCGACGGGTCGGATGACGGCCGGTACTTCGCCTACGTACAGGTTTACGACCGGGCTGGCAACCTGACCCAGGATACCACCACCTTCCTTTACGACACCCAGGCCCCGCAGGTTCTCAGCGTGTACCCCCCTTCGGACACGGCCTTCGCATCGCCCATCGATCGGGTATACGTGGTGGTGTCGGATGAGCGGGCAGGCCGGGAAACCTCCGGCACCAACTTCTCCCAAACCCTGATCTTCCTGCTGGGATCTACCGGAGCCCTGCAGCCCGGACACAAGGAGGTCCACGGCGACACGCTGCTCTGGATCCTGGACCAGCCCCTGTCCACCACAGGGCGGTACACGCTCGTGAGCATCGTCCAGGACCATGCCGGCAACCGCGACAGTCTCCACTCCGTTTTCTACTTTGACCAGGAAGGACCCGTTCTGGTAGGGTCGTCGCCCGCGCACCTCAGCGTGGTGCGGGATACCCTCCGCGAGATTGAAGTGATTCTGTCGGATGGGGCCGGATCGGGCATCGATTTCACCCCCGGGGTAACCTACCTGGAAGCCTTCAACGAAGACGGCGCACCGGTGAACGGCACCTTAAGCACCAACGGCGTCGATAATCTCCGCTACACCCTGATTCCGCCTCTCCTTCCCACGGGATCCAACGACGGTGGATATGTGGTGCTGATCTACGCCCGGGACCGTGTTGGAAACCTCCTTTCCCCTTATCCCGATACTGTGTTCTTCGTCTACGACAACATCGCTCCCAGCCTTACCGGAACCCAGCCCGCCGCTGGTGATCTCCTGGTTCAACCCCCGGATTCCGTAACCCTCTTCCTCAGCGATTTGGTGCCCGGTGTTCAGTTCGTCGGGGGTGTGGACTACCCGGCATCGGTGCTGGAGGTGCTCGATCCCAATGGCCTGGGGGTTCCCGGCATCAAGCACTTCGTGGATTACGGCGACGGGACCGGTACCCTGTCCTGGGTGTTTGATCCCGGATACACCCCCATCTACGGCGAATACACCGTGTCTTACACTGTCTATGACCGGGCTGGCAACGCTATCTCGGGCAGTTTTACCTTCCGGTACCTGCCCACGGCAAACGTGCAGGCCACTCTGCATCCGGCCGACGGCGCTGCTGTCAACGACACCCTGTATCGCGTTTATGCGGTACTCTATGCCCCCTCTGGTGCGGGCATCAACTTCGATCCCTCGGTAACCTGGCTCCAGGTTTATGGTCCCGACGGTACCCTGCTGCCCGGTAGCCTCTTCCATCACGCCGATACTCTTATCTTCTCCCTGGCCAATCCTCTTCTCCCCACCGGCGCCCAGGATGGGGCGTACACCGTGGTGCTCTCGGCCGAGGACCTGGTGGGCAACACCCTTCCCCAGAATCCGGACACCGCCTACTTCATCTACGACAACGTGGCGCCTTCCGTAACCCAGGTGTTCCCGGGAGACAGCACCTACCATGCGGCCTTCCCGGACTCGGTGTACGTGGAAATCAGTGACCTTTTGAGCCGGAGCGTGTTTGTCACGGAAGGCCCCGGCTGGAAACCGGTGGAACGGACCTCCCTTTCGAAGGGGCTGGCTCCACGGAGCCGGTTCCAGGCACAGGCCCGGCACCCCCGAACGCCGTTGCCCCAGCGCCTCCCGGTAGAGGTTTCGGGCATCGACTTTGAAAACTCCCAGGTATACCTCATTGCCCCCAACGGTCAGGGGATCCCTGGAACCCGCCATGTCCATGCCACTACCCCCAACACGGGCACCATCGCCTGGGTACCCGACCCTGCCTACACGCCCACCCACGGATGGTACCGGGTCCATGTCCTCCTCCGCGACCGGGCCGGGAACGAGCTGGAGGGCGAATTTGCGTTCCGCTATGTAACAGCCCAGCCCCTCTCGGTTACGGTGAATCCCTCTGGCACCGCCCGGGACACCCTCAGCGTGATTTCGGCCTCCTTCACCGTGCCTTCGGGTGCACCGTTGGATCCGGCTCACACCTGGCTTCGCCTGTACCAGGGTGACGGCAGCGAGGTTCCCGGCACTCTGGCCCTGGAAGGCGACACCCTGTTCTTCTACCTGGCAGACCCCCTGATGCCCAACGGCACCATGGACGGGCAATACACCATCGTGCTCTCGGGCCAGGACCTGGCCGGGAACACCCTGGAGCAGAATCCCGATACTCTGCCCCTTATCTATGACAACCTGCCTCCGGCCGTTACGGCGGCCTTCCCTCCGGCCAACGGCTTTCTGCAGCATCCGATCGATTCGGTATATCTCCAGATCTCCGATCTCTATCCTTGGGTAAACGGAGTTTCAGGCATCGATTTCAACCGATCCTCCGTGATGCTTATCGACCCCAACGGAGCCCCTGTCGCAGGCGCCTACGGATACCATGATCCCGGCGACGGCACCGGCATCCTGGTATACCGGTTGCTGGAGAATGTGGCCCTGCAGCAGGGGACCTATACGGTTGCCTACCGGTTACAGGATAGGGCCGGCAATTTCTGGATCAGCTCCTACGAGTTCACCACCGCCGAATTCAAACCCCAGGTCCTGGCCTTTGATCCCGACTCCGGCACCATCACCCAGAGCCTCAACGAAGTAAAGGCCTACATCTACGACGGCACCTGGACAGGTTTGGACACCGCCCAAACGGTGAGCGTCCTCTACACGATCTCGGGGCAAACGGTACCGGGACAGCGGACCTTCACCCAGCAGGATACCCTGTATCTCCTGACCTTTGTGCCCACATCCCTGGGCGACGGCACCTACTTCTTTAAGGTTCGTCCAGTCGCTCAAAACGGCGTGCAGGGAGACGAGCGCATCACCCTGTTCCTCATCGACGCCACACCTCCCCAGGTGGTTCAAACCTATCCCGAACCCAACGAGCAGATTCTCACCGCCCCCACCAGCCTTTGGATCGATATCCTGGAGACGGGCAGCGGCGTGGACCTGGAAGCTTCGGACTTCCATCTGGTCAACCTGAATTCGGGCGAAGAGATGCTCTTCACCCAGATCTCCCTGGAGGGCAACCGGATCGTTCTGGAACTTGGCGCACCGCTCCCCTATGGCCCCTACCAGTGGAGTTACCACCTGGTGGATAGGGCCGGCAACGGCACGGGCGACACCCTCACCTTCGCCGTGGTGGAACCCATTCGGGTTGAACCCCTGTTCGCCGAGGGGGACACCCTGTACGGACCGCTGACCTACCTGTTGAGTGTGGTCAAGGACCTCGAGGGCGTGGGGATCCAGAGTGTAGACATGAACCTGGCGGGTCCCCGCCTGCAGGACACGGTTCCGGGTACCGTGATGCAGATCAACGACACGGTGTACGCCTTTGTGAGCGACACAATGTTGCCGGGCGACGGTTCGGCCAACGGCGTGTACCGGCTGTCGGTAAAGGCCACCAACAATAACCTGCATGAGGTGTTCCGGATCCGCTCCTTTGTCTTCCTGTTTGACACCGTACCGCCAGCACCACCCACCCTGATTCAGCCTCTGCCAGATGTGGCCGAAACCAACTACATCAACGTCCAGGGGCGTGCCGAACCCTTCAGCACCGTTTACGCGTACGTGCCTGAAGTAGACCCGGTGAACCCCGTGGCCCAAACGATGGCGCAGGGGGACTCCAGCTTCTTCCTGTATCAGGTGCCCCTGGCCTACGGCCAGTACAACACCCTCCAGATCGTGGCCGAAGACCTCCTGGGGAACCGGTCGGCTCCCTACACGGCCCGGATCTTCTCCGGCCCCATGGCCTTTACCGTGAAGATCCCTGCGCCACTGACTCCGGAGAAGAATTACATCCTGGTAAGCACACCGGAACCGGCGACCGTAACCTGGGAGGTTTACAACCTGTCGGGTGACCTGGTGTACAAAACCACCCAGGATTACAACCGGAGGTTGACCAACCAGGCGTTAACCTGGGACGGCTTCAAGAACCTGGATGGCGAAACCGTTCGGAACGGTCCGTATCTGTCGGTAGTGAAAGCAACCCTCAAGCGGAGTCAGGTCACTGAAGTTCATAAAACCGTCATTGCCGTAGTGAAGTGAGGAGGAAACCCATGAAAGCGATGAAACAGATTTTTGCGATCCTCTTGGTGGCGGGGACAGGGTTGCAGGCGGCCTCCACCCGAGGGGCCTTTGCGGTGCAGGGCTTTGACGCCCGTGCTGCAGCGCTGGGAGGGGCCTTTGTCGCTCTGGCCGATGGGCCCCAAACGGCGTACTGGAACCCCGCCGGGCTGGGTCTTTTCAAGGGCCGGGCCCTGACCGGCACCTACGGCCGACTGGGCGAGTTCCCGGTGTTTTATGGCTTCGTGAGCCTTATCCAGGGCAACGAAGGGCTGGGTGGCGGTGCCCTTTCGTGGGAATACGTGGGAACCAAGATCAACGACGAGATTCCCTGGAACGAACACACCCTGGCATACGCCTGGGGCTATCCCGTGACCTCCTGGCTGGGCCTGGGGTTCCGGTTCAAGGGGCTCTTTGTGCATAACGAACTGGATCTGCGAAGTGGTGCCAAGGGATGGGGCCTGGACGCGTCGGTCCTACTGGCGCCCCTGCCCTTCCTGCACGTAGGGGCCACGGTGTGGGATCTGACCTCGCGCCTCTCCTGGGACACGGGGAACCGGGAAACCCTTCCCCCCACCTACCAGGGAGGCATTGCCCTTCTCCTGTTTGACAAGGCCTATATCCTGGTTGCGGAGGTCAAGGGAGAGCGGGGGGATCCGCTCACCGACGTCAAGGTAGGGAATGAACTCTGGCTGTTCCACACCCTGGCCCTCCGGGTCGGTTTGCAGAGCAAGCGGGGTGCTGACGATGCCCGAAACATTTTCACCGCCGGCGCGGGTTTCCGGATCCAGCGGCCGGGCATCGCCTATGTGCTGGACTACGCCTATGCGAACGACAGGGATGTGTTCGGGGCCACCCATAAAATATCCCTGAACCTGGAATGGAGGTGAGGAACCGGTGATCCGGTTCGCGAAATCCCAGCGTGCCCGGTCGGGCGACCGGGGCATTGCTGTGGTCACCGCCATCGCCATCGCTCTCCTGGTGGGCATCCTGGCGGTGGCGCTCATTGCGTACATCTTCACGCAAACAGGGGTGACCCGCTGGGGCAAGTCGAAGCGTCGGGCCTTCAACGCTGCGGAGGCCGGCATCAACTACGGCATCCAGCAGGTTTCCTATTCGGCTTCCGGCTTTCCGGAAACCACCGACACCACTGGTCCGTCGTGGATCCCCTTGCCCAACAACACGGGCTTCAAGTCGGGGTT
Organism: Caldifarciminota bacterium; assembly: GCA_015489295.1. Next base: position 7,725 of record WGAB01000223.1, on the reverse strand, counting down.
GCCCAACGAACCCCCGCAACCCATCGAACTGGAATCCATGAACCAGATTTACCCCGGGTACTCTACCAAGCACACCTTCAACCGGTATCACATCGTGGCCTCAGGGATCGACATGAACACAGGCGTCACCTCGGTGATCGAGGTGCGCGTAAAGTTAGGCCCGATTCCTGCGGGCACGAGTTACTGATCCTCCTCCTTGACATCCGGTCCTGTCGTGCTACAATTAACCCAAAGGGCACGGTTCCCGAAGGTATGGCGGAGGTCCTAATCTAAACCATTAACCCAATCCAAAGGAGGCATGTTGCCATGCATTGGGTGTTACTTGGATGTTTGTTTTTGCAAATCGGAGGAGCCACCCATCCTGCGTCGAAATACCCTTACCGCATCGATTATCGATTCCAGGAAATCAAGGAAAACAAGGCACAGGCTTTTCAGGGAACGCTTTGGGTCATGGGAAACCTGTGGAAAGATGTTCAAACTTATCCAGACGGGGTCACCCAGGTCAGCCTCTACGACGGACAGCGGTGGTGGTTCTTTCTGAGCACAGCTCCCGAGCCCACCCCCGCAGATCAACCTGTTCCAACTTCGGTTCTGGAGTTCTTCCTGGGGAAAAACGTGCCCCTTTCTTCTGCGAACCAGGAGGAGCTGGTCATTCCCAAGGGCCAGGGTCGTTTGGTGGTCCGGGGAATCCAGACCATACCCGGGCTGGGCCCGGTTCCCAAGTCCATCACCTTTATCGACGCTTCGGGAAAAACCCGGTGGAACCTGACCGTTCTTTCCGTTCGCGAAGCCCCGGAAATCGATGCATCCTTCTTCCAGAAGAACACCCTTTCCCCCACCGAAACCGGAAAATTCAAGGCCCGGGACAAATCTAAAACCCCTGTGTGGGATTACTAAAAGCGAGGGGATCACCTATGCGTAATTGGAAAGTTTTGGGTTTCTGGTTGAGTCTCTGGATGCTGGCCGAGCCGATAACCCCGCTGCTGGCCGGGGACGCCGATCTGTTTACGACCCGGGTGGAACCCGATGTGATGATCATCTTTGATTCTTCCGGCAGCATGACCTTTGACATCTGGCACGACGAGCCCCCGGGTCCGTGGTGGTGGTACTACTGCACCTATCCGTATTCTCTGTATTTCACCTGGGGAGATGGATCGGTGGAGTTCCCTGGGGTGGACACCAACGGCGACGGCCTTCCCAATGATTCCCGAATGTACAACCTGAAGGCTGCGCTTCGCCTGGTGTTGCAGCAAACCAGTGGCCTTCGTTTCGCCCTGGCCACCTACGGACAACGAAAGGGGTGGTATTACGGGGACTGGTATTGGATTCCTTCCTACTGCGTATGGTGGCGCCACCGGGCCCTCATCCACTGGGACGGCCGATACTGGCCCTATTCGTACCCGGGTCCCCACTACATCCACGTCCTGCGGGTCCCCTTCGGAGAAGGCCCGCAGCACCGAAATCAGATCCTCCGCTGGATCGACAACCGTGACCAGCCGGGCTATGTGGAACTCCGGGCTGACGGCGGGACACCCATCGGGGGCACGCTCTACTGGGTGCGGAGGTATTATCAGCGCCAGGTCATCCGGAACGATATCGCCCGAGATTGCCGCCGGTACTTTGTGCTGCTGGTCACCGACGGCGAAGCCAACGGGTACCTCTACGGCAACCCGCACAATCCCTGGCAGGAAATCCGCCGGCTCCGCCATGTTCGGGTTCGGGGGCGCACCTACGACATCCGAACCTTTGTGATCGGTATCGGCATCCCGGGGTCCCAGCAGCTTCAGCAGTTCGCGGAGCTCGGGGGCACCCATCGGTATTACCCGGCCACCAACCCCCAGGAGATGGTGGACGCCCTGCAACATGTCTTCGGCCAGATCATTGAGCAATCCTATGCCTTTTCATCGCCCGAAGTTCCTTCAGTGGCCACGCGGTACCACAACACCCTGTACTTCTCTTCCTTTATCCCCAGCTACGATCCCCTGTGGAAGGGCTATCTGCGGGCCTACCGGCTCAACCCCGACGGCACCATTCCGGTAGACGAGGAGGGACACCCGGCGATTTCGCCCATCTGGGACGCTGGAGTGGCCTTGAAAAACACGCCCAGCCACGCCCGAAACATTTACACGGTGGTGGGGTCCAACCTCGTGCCGTTCCGGGCCATGGATTTCCTGGCCCCCTATCTGCAGGTGCCCTCGGACAGTGTGCAGGTGGTGGTCAACTATGTGCGGGGCGAAAACCCCTACAACTGGAAACTCGGCGATATCTTCCACAGCGCACCGGTTCTGGTTTCCGGTCCCTCCCCGTACTTCCAGGATGAAGGGTTCTCGGGATACCGTTCCCGGTACCGTACCCGAAACCGGATCGTGGTGGTGGGCAGCAACGATGGCATGCTTCATGCCTTTGACGCCGGTACCTACAGTGCCCCCGGCGATACCTTCACCCAGGGCACCGGCACCGAGGTATGGGCCTTTATTCCGCCCAACCTGCTGCCCAAGCTGAAGAAAACCCTTTATACCCACCAGTACATGGTGGACGGCTCCCCGGTGGTGGCGGACGTCTGGTTCCGGGGACGTTCGCCCGACATCCGGAAGGATCCCAATGAATGGCGTACGGTGCTGGTGGCTGGCGAACGGGATGGCGGGCGAGCCTACTTCGCCCTGGACGTCACCGAAACCTACAGTCCGCAGTATCTGTGGACCTTCACGGATTCAGACCTGGGGTACACCTGGGCGAAGCCAGCCGTGGGCCGGGTCCATCTGTACCAGGAAAACAACCTGGGGGAGACCTGGTTCGTGGCCTTCGGCGGCGGCATGCCGGACATCGGCGACAACCTTTCGGCCGGCTGGTACAACACCGTCGAAAACGGTGCCCGGGGTTCGTCATTTTACATCGTGAACATCGAGAACGGTCAAATCATCTGGAAAATGCGGTTTGCCGATGGTAAGCCCAATTCCGAACGTATGACCCACCCGATCCCGGGAACCGCAGTGGTCGTTGACCTCACGGCCGACGGCTATGCCGATCGGGTGTACTTCGGGGATGCCCGGGGTCGCCTGTGGCGGGTCAACATTTCCAGCCTGGACCCCGAAGAGTGGACCGCAACCCCGATTTTCAAGACCAGTTCGCCGGCTCCCATCTTCTTCCCGCCTGCAGTGACCGTGGACGAAGAGCATAACCTGCGGCTGTACTTCGGTACCGGGGACCGGGCCAATCCTCGCGACACCCTGTACACGGGAGCCATCTACTGTGTGCTGGACAAAGGCCAGACTACGCCCATCACCGAGGGCATGCTCGGGAACGTGACCCACGGAGGCGGGGCCAGCGAGTGGGGCTGGAAATACTATCTGGGCAGACACGGTCGGAAGGGCGAAAAACTGGTGGCCGAGCCAGACGTGTTTGCCAACCTGGTCTTTATCACCACCTATCGACCCATCTACTCCCCCAACCCCTGCCTGATTCCGGGTGAAAGCTACCTGTACGTGTTCGAGTATATCTCGGGCAGCAAGGTCAGCGAGCGCCTGATCGGATCGGGGCTCCCCACCTCCCCCCAGATCACGGTAACGGAGAGCGGTGAGCCGGTGCTGACCGTGACCACTTCCACCGGCGAGGTCCTCAGCGAGAAACTCCCCTCGATCGGTCCCTTCAAGCAGATGCTGCTCTGGCGGGAGATCACGCCCGGGGAGTGATTCCTTCGGGCATTGACGGGAAAACGAAAAAACCTGTAACATAGGCAAAAGGAGGTCTCCCATGGCAGGTTTTGTAAAGGCTGAGGACTTTAAGCGGATGCTGGACGAGCTCCTCCAGAACGATCCTGAAGTGGAAGGGGCCTCCCTCGTCACCTCGGACGGCCTGGTGGTTTCGGCCGTGTTCCAAACCGAGGGGATCGAGGAAGACGAGATCGGTGCGATGAGTGCCGCCCTGCTCGGCATCTCGGAACGGGTCGTGCAGGACTTCAACCGGGGAGAACTGGTCCAAACCATCCTGAAGGGGCCCAATGGCTATGCCGTGGCCCACAAGATCGGTGAAGACTGGGTTCTGGTCCTGATCACCTCACCTCGGGCGAAACTCGGAATGATCCAGTTCAACCTCAAGGCCATCACCCAGGAGATGATGGAGTTCACCCTGTAAGGAGGTGTGTCATGGCCGAAATGCTGAAACCCGATGAGGCCCGGAAACTTTTGCAGGAGTTTGTACAGAACGACCCCGAAACCGAAGGGGCCGCCTTTGTTACCCTGGACGGGCTGGCGGTGGCTTCGGTGTTTAAAGAAGAGGTAGACGACGACGAACTGGCGGCCATGAGCGCGGCCCTGATCGGCATTGCCGAGCGGGTGGCCAACGACCTCGGCCGAGGCACCCCCGACCAGATCATCCTCAAGGGCACCAAGGGGTACGCCCTGGTCCGGAGGATTGGGGACCTGGGGGCGCTGGTGGTGATGACCACGCCCAAGGCCCGGCTGGGGATGGTGTTCTACAACATGAAGGCGGTGGTCAAAACCTTCGAGTCCTGAGGTCTGATGAAACGGGTGTACAAGATCGGTGTCATCGGTCCCTTTGCCAGTGGCAAAACTCTCTTTGTGAAGTCGGTTTCCGGGGGAAAAAACGCGTACTTTACCGAGAAGCCTGTTTCTGAAGCCCACCGCCGGAAGGTCAAGGCCACCACCACCGTTGCCATCGATTTCACCCATATGGAGTGGTACAACGGAAACAAGGTGCACCTGTACGGAACTCCCGGCCAGGAACACCTCTCCGGCATCCTCCAGATGGTTGACCCTGTGGTGGAAGGGTATGTGCTGGTTCTGTCCCAAGAAAACATAGACCGGGTAGATCCCCACATCCACGAGTGGGTGCACAGCACCAACAAACCCGTGGTCATCGCCCTCCGCACCCAGGATCACCAATCGGTCCCGACCCGGATTCCCTGGTTGCAAAGGGATCTGCCCATCCTTCCCTGGGATCCTGAAGACCGAAAATCCGGCGTGGAGGTGCTGAAACACCTCGTGGACCAACTTCCTGAGACGCGCTGAGGGTCGTAAAGACCTGTAAAGGAGGCAAGGAATGCTTTGGCCAACGCTGGTGGCGGGTTTCCTCCTCGCCCAGGAAGCCACCATTCCCGCACTGGTGCTGAAACCGATTCCGGTGGGCGTCGTGTATTTTCAGGATCAGGGGTCCCAGGGGGTCGTGCTCCCCGAAGAGCAGGTCACCCAAATGCTTCTGGAAAAGGTGGACACCACCCGCTTTCGGATCTTTTACGCCCCTTCTCCCGACCAGTTGCCCCAGAACCTCCGGATCCGGATTACCGGGCAGTACCGCCTGAGCGGAGGCAAGTTAAACGGCACCTTTACCTTCCTGGATATCCCCTCGGGCCAGGAAAAGAGGTTTAATCTCACAGAAATTCCCTTTGCCGACGCCCAGCAGGCTCTGGCCGAGAGCCTCAGCACCTATAGTCTCAGCCTCGTCGTCTCCTCCGATCCCCCCGGCGGCCAGGTTTTCGTGGACGGCGTTCCTGCAGGCACCACCCCCGTCGAGATCCAAAACCTGGCTCCCGGCACCTATACCATCGCCGTCCAGCTCCAAAACGCCCGGAAGGAAACCACCATAACCCTTCACAAATTCATGCTGCTGGCGCTCAAGTTACCCGAAGAGGCCGCGGCACCCCCTCCCCAGGCTTCGGAATCCCTGCCCCCGGCCAAGTTGTACACCGATAAGTCGCTGGTATGCGAGGTGTGGATCGACGGGAAAAAGGTAGGGTACACCAACGAGGGCCCCTTCGACCTCTCTCCGGGGAAACACATCGTCCGGTGTGTACACCCCTTTTACGGTGCGAAGGAGTGGGTGATCGAGGCCAAACCCAACGAGGAAATCCATCTCCGGTACTTTGAAGAATAGAAAGGACCCAAAATGGCCAAAACGAGAGTTGGTGCAGCGTTTTTTCTGCTGGCTTTGCTGGGCATAGGGAAGAGCCAGAACATCCCTCTGGTTCAGGGTAGCGCGGTGACGGTGGCCATCGAAGAGTTCACCATTGAAGGAACCCCTGGCTTCTTGATTACGCCGGACATCCTCACCGCAACCCTCACCGAAGGCATCCCTTCGCCCTTTGAGTCGATACGGCTGACCAAGGGAGAGGAGCCCGAGGTTACCGTTCCCCTGGTGCTCCGAGGAACCTGCGTATTGCACGAGGACCACACGCTGGACCTCCGCCTCACCCTGGTCTCCCGGTTCGGCGACACCCTCCAGGGGTCGTACCAGAATCTCAATCTGGACCAGGCCCAGGAAAAAATCTTTGGCCTCCTGCACCAGGCCATCGACACCCTCACGGTGATAACCCGGCCCCGGGGTGCCCTCATCAGCCTCGACGGAACCATGGTGGGTGCTGCGCCCTTCCGGTACTTTCCGGTGGTTTTTGGCACCCATGTGGTTCAGGCGAACTTTGGCGGACCCAAAGGATTGGTCACCGACACCGTCCGGTTCCCTAATTCCCGCACCGTAGTCCTCACGAGCCCCCTCCTGGTGCAGCAACCGACCACCGCCCAGGTTCTTTTTAAAGGAGACAGCCCCGCAGAAATCTGGTTGGAAGGCAAGCGACTCGGGAACTCCGATCAGGGGTGGATCGAGGTGCCTCCCGGTGAACACACCTTTGAGATCGTAAGTCCAGCCTTCGGAACCCGGCAAGTTACCCTTAAGGTCGAGGCAGGACGGAAATACGTGGTTCGATATTGAAAGCGGAGGTAAGCCTATGGCAACTTGGTTTTTTGCCCTTTTCCTTTTAGCCCAATCGCCCCTGGACCAGGCGAACAAGGCGCTCCTGGAGGGGAACTACGACCAGGCCTATTCCCTGTACCAACAGGTGCTCAGCACCAACCCCAACGAGTACAATGCCCTGGTTAACGGCGCCTTTGCTGCTTCCAAAATCGGGAAAACCTCCGAGGCCTTCGATCTCTACTGGCGGGCCTGGCAAATCAAGCAGGATCCCCAGCAGGTGGGCCGCCCCCTGGAAACCCTGGGGCTGCAACTGGGCACCAAGTACACCCTGGAGAAACGATGGGGGGATGCCGAACGGGTGTTCCGGATCGTGACCTCGGTGAACCCCAGAAACGACGTTGCCTGGTTCAACCTGGGCTACGCTCTGGAACAACAGGGCAAACTGGAAGAGGCCCTTACCGCCTATCGCCGCGCCCGGGATCTGAATGCCAGCAGCACGGTACTGGCGGCCCTGAACCGGGTACAGCGGGAACTGGACCGGCAACGGATCGCCCGGCTCAATACCTTCCGTCGACGGGCCGAACGGGCCTTAAGCCGGGGGGACACCGCCCGGGCCTTGGCCTTTATGGATTCCATCCTCCGGCTGGATCCCCGGAACGCCTGGGCCCGCGACACCCGCACCCAGATCCTCGAGCAACAACGAACCCAGGCCCTCATCGACTCGCTCCACGGGGTCCTTGCAGGGCTTCTCGCACAGGATTCCCTAAGGGCTCTGCCCGTCGTTGAGCAACTGCTTACCCTGACCCCCGAGGATTCTCAACTCCTGGCCCTGAAGGCCACCCTGGAGGCCCTGAAACAACGCAGGATCCAGCTTGCCACCCAGCCCCAGAAGGCGGAGAAGAAGGGCCTGCCCCTGGGCCTGATCATCGGGGCCGTGGTGGTCCTTTTGATCCTTATCGGGGCCGTCCTTCTGCTCAGGGGCAAACGCGGGGAAGAGGTGCCCACCTACGCTCCCCCTTCCCC
>WGAB01000222.1 GCA_015489295.1 Caldifarciminota bacterium | reverse complement strand
CCGTCTGGTAGCCCGAGCCGGTACCGATTTCCAGCACGCGATGGTGGGGTTCCAGGGCCAGGGCCTCGGTCATGGCGGCCACCATGTAGGGCTGGGAAATGGTTTGGCCGTAGCCGATGGGCAGGGGGTAGTCCTCGTAGGCCTCGTCCTGAAACTCGGGGGGCACGAAGCGGTGCCGGGGGATCACCCGCAGGGCCTCCAGCACCCGGGGATCGCGCACCCCGCGGGCGCGGATCTGGGTTTCCACCATCCATTCGCGCTTAGCCCGAAAGGGATCTTCGGAGTCGTTCCAGATCTTCATGGCTCGTGAGGTCCACGATCAAGGGGGTGAGGGCGGCGTACCCCTGGGACAGGGCCCACAGGTCGGTGCCCTCGTCCTGTTGCCACTGGGCGGTGCCGCCGATGACAAACCGGTTGCCGCCCTGGTTGTGTACGGGGTCCACATAGCTGCGGTTGCCCAGGCGTACCACCTTCAGGCCCCGCACCGGCTGGTGTTGGGGCAGGTTCAGGTTCAAAAGCAGGGGGCGGTGTTCCCGGAGCAGCAGGTCCAGCACCCGGTCCACGAAGGGAAGGGCGGCCTGGAAATCGGCCCCGGGCGCCACCGACACCGCAAGGGCCGGCACGCCCAGGAGGGCCGCTTCCCGGGCGCCGGCCACGGTCCCGGAGTAAAACACATCCTCGCCCACATTGAAGCCCGCGTTGATGCCGGAGATCACCGCCTGGGGCCGGTCCGGGAGCACGGCGTGCAGGGCCACCAGCACGCAGTCAGCCGGGGTGCCGGACAGCGAGAACTTCCTGGGGCCGTAGGGCTTGAGCGTCACCGGCCGATGCAGGGTGATGGAGTGGCTGGCGCCCGACATCTCGGTTTCCGGCGCCACCACCCACACCTCGTGGTGTTGGGACAGGTGTTGCTCCAGGGCCCACAGGCCCTCGGCCCGGATGCCGTCGTCGTTGGTCAAGAGGATCAGTGCCATGACAGGAGCTTGAGGCTCAGGCGGATGAACCGCAGGGTGTCGCGCACCTTGTGGATGGAGCTCTGTTCGCGGCCGTAGATGGTGGGAATAGGCACATAGCCGATGCGAAACCCATACATGGCGGCCTGGAACAGGAGTTCCGACTCAAAGTCAAACCGAAAGGTGGTGGGGCGGAACCGTTCCAGCACCTCCCGGCGGATCAGGCGATAGCCGCTCTGGGTATCCTCCAGCCGCTGGCCGGCGAGGAGCGAGAGCACCAGGGTGGTGGTTTTGTTGGTGAGATAGCGGTCCAGGGGCATGCCGCGCATGTCGTGGAACCGGGAGCCCACCACCACATGGTACCCTTCCCGGGCCTTGGCCACGAAGGCCGGGATGGACTCCGGCGGGTGCTGCAGATCGGCGTCCAGGGTGATCACGGCATCGTAGCCCTGTTGCAGGGCCTCCTGGAACCCCTGGTACAGGCTATAGCCCTTGCCCCGGTTCCGGGGGTTCTGGAGCACCCGGGCGCCGGCCTGGCGGGCCGCCTTGGCGGTGCCGTCCTCGGAGCCGTCGTCCACCACCAGCACCTGGTTCAGGGGATGCACCTTCTGTATCCGGCGGAGCAGCACGGGCAGGTGCCGGGCTTCGTTGTAAGCCGGGATGACCACCAGGGTTTTCATGACACCGATGAGCCGTTGGGTCCGCTGTCGGTTTTGCCCTCCTGCGGGCCGCTGGATTGGGGGTTATCGGAGGCAGGTGGAGATCCTTCGGGTGGGCTTTCGCCCTTTACATAGGGAAGAAGGGCCTCGAGCAGTCGATCCAGGGAAATGGGTTTGGTGATGTACCGCAGTTGGTGGGTTTCCAGGTACGTGCGAATGCTCTGGTCGCCGATGCCGCCGGTGAGGAACACCACCCTTTGAGCGTTGTGGGGGTTCCGTTTGAGGAGGTCCTCGTAGATGTCAAAGCCGGAAATCTCCCCGCCCAGGCGGATGTCGAGGAGGAGGATATCGAACCGGTCAAAGATCGCCCGGTTCCGGGCGGCCTTGGGGTCGTTAAAGCAGGTCACCTGACACCCCATCTCGGTAAGGTACCGTTTGACGATTTCGGTGATGGACCGTTCGTCGTCCACCACGAGCACCCGTTTGCCCTTGAAAAGTTCCAGATCCTCTGGAGAAAGCCGGGGCGAGGGGGTTTCGGTGGCCGTGGCCGGACGGAAGGGAAAGCGGACCGTGAACCGGGTGAACTGGCCCTCTTCGCTTTCCAGTTCAATGCGCCCGCCCATTTCCTCGACCAGGCGTTTCACGATGGAAAGCCCCAAGCCGGTGCCCTGGCCGGCCGGTTTGGTGGTAAAAAAGGGCTCGAAGATGCGGGTCTGGAGTTCCTTGGGGATTCCAGGGCCGTTATCCCAAACGGTGATTTCCACCTCGGCCTCCTGGGGATAGAACTTGGTGGTCACGAGGATCGTATCGCCTTTGTTGCTGTGTCGAATGGCATCGCGGGCGTTTTGCACCAGATTGCTGATCACCTGCATCAGTTCCCCGCGTTTGGCCTGGAGCGGGGGTAGCGACCGGTCCAGGTGCAGTTCCACGTGGATGCCCTCCTTGGCATAGGTCCGCCGCATGATCTCCAGGGCCGATTCGATGGTCTCGTTGAGGTATACCGTTTCCAGGGCGGTTTCCTGGGAGCTCCGGGCGTAGTCCAGCAGTGAGCCCACGATCTTGTTGATGCGGTATACCGCATCCTGGATTTGCTGGATCTCCTCGGGGCGGACCCGGGGATGCACCTGGCGGCGCCACAGGTCCATCATGCCCTGGATGATGAACAGAGGGTTTTTGATCTCGTGGGCCACACCGGCAGCGAGGGTTCCGATGG
>WGAB01000221.1 GCA_015489295.1 Caldifarciminota bacterium | reverse complement strand
GCTCCGGGGGCCAGATCTTCGCGGCTACACCTGGGTGCAAACCGGGCCCCTGCGCTGGTGGCTGGGGACCCTGGTGCCCCGCTGGGGCTTCGGGTTGCTCCTCGGATCCCGCCCAAGCCCGTGGCTGTACCGGGCTCGGGGCTGGAGCAGCACCGGAACCCCGGCGCTGGCCCTGGAGGTGCGGGGGCGGCACCGCGCCGTGGTGGTCTACGCGAGTTCCCAAACGGCCGCCCTTCGCCTGGAGTTCTCCCGCAGGGTCGCCCTGAATCTGGCAGCTCCAGGGCTTTCCGTGGACGGTTCCCTTCCCTTTGCCGGTGGCATGGGGAGCTGGGAAGTGGCCTGGATCCGGAACCGACTCTGCGGGGCCGCCGGGTGGCACCTTCAAACCCCGGGGTACCGATGGCGGCTGCGCTGGAGCAGTACCGGAGGCGCAGCGCTCGAAGGCGCGATCCGGTGGGACCAGGGGCACCGGATCACGGTGCTTTCCCGGTGGAACCGGGAACTGCAGGTCCTCCGGATCTGGCACACGTGGGACCACCGGAACCTGCGGATTCGCTGGGGGTTTCGGCAACGGGCGTCCTCCACCCTTCGTCGGCGGTGGTTTCTCGAGATCTGGAATCAAAGCGCGGATACCCGGGTCTACGGCGAGGGGATGGGCTCCGGCCGGGGATGGTTGCTGACCCTGGATCGCCGGTGGCGGAGGCAGGGTACGGTCCTGGGCGTGAAATGGTCGGTGTTTCAGGTTTCCTCCAGGGCCTCGGGGCTGTGGCTCTCGGATCCAGCCCCGGGATTTCGGCCGAGGGTCCGGGCCCTGTCGGCCTCCGGAGGCCGGGGGATGGTGTACGCCACCTGGAGCATCGGCCCGGTTCGGGTTACGGGACGGCTTTCCGTGGAGGCCCGGCTGCCGGACCGCCGGACAGAACCCGAGGTCTTCCTGGGTTTGCGATACGGATCCGGAGCCCCGTAACCTTGGGGTGTGATCCGCTGGATCTTGAAGCAGGGATGGCCCGTGGCCCTGGTGGCCGTGGCAGGGGCCCTGGGGTGGGTCACACATCGGTGGCACCTCCCGATGCCGGATCTGGTTCTGGGGTATACGCCTGGAGACCTCAGAGGGTGGGCCTCGGCCCTGGATCGGGCAGGGATCGCGCGGTTTGTGGCGGTCCATCTGCTACTGGACGGGCTCTGGCCTGTGCTCTACGGCCGGTTCCTGGTGGGGTTTGGGGAAGCCGTGGCCCGCCGTTGTGGCGGTGGGATGGGGTTTCGGCGGTGGGTGTGGGGCGCCGTGGGTGCCGATGAAATGGAAAACCTGTTCCTTTCCGGGTTCTTTGTGCTGCACTCCACCGGAGGGGCTACGGAGATCCTGGGCTGGGTTGCTTCGGCAGCCACCCTGCTCAAGTGGGGCCTGCTGGCGGGGGGTGTGCTCCAGCTGCTCGGCACGTGCCTCCGGCGGTCTTGAAAAATTGTTCCTAATCGCGTACAATTCGCAAGTAAGAACAAGGAGCAATCGGGAGGTGATCATGGTGCAGCAATTCAAGCGCCGGGCGAGCTTCCAGCGGGAGCGAATCCTCACCCTCCTGGAGGGTGGCGGCCACTGGAGCGCCGAGGAGATCTACGAGTACCTGAAGCCCGAGATCCCCACCCTCTCGCTGGCCACCGTGTACCGGAACCTGAAGGTGCTGGAGGAGGAGGGCAAGGTGCGCCAGGTGGCCCTGGAGGGGCGGGATCACCGGCTCTGGGAGGCCACCAAGCATCCGCCCCATGTGCACTTCGTGTGTGTGGTCTGCGGCCGCATCGAAGATGTGCCGGTGCGCGTAGAGCAGCTGGAAGCTGCGCTCCCCCCGGTTCCCGGGCGGGTCCAGGAGTTCCGGGGGACCCTCTATGGCATTTGCCGGTCCTGCCTGGAGAGGGAACATGCAGGCTCTGGATCGTCTCCTTGATCTCTTAGAGCGCTATCCCTTTGTCCATCACCTGGAGCTCCGCCTGGATCCGCCGGCGCGGGTGCACCTCGAGTACCACACCGGGACCCCGATCGGAAACCTGGCCCAGGCCGTTCGGGAGCTCAAGCAGGTGCTCCTGGATCTGTACGCCAACCTGTCCGGTGTTCGTCGACGGATCAAACGGGATCGGGACGGTGTGGTGTTGCTGCTGGACCCCGGAGAGGGGGCCCTCCGGGTAGAGTGCCAGCGGGAGCATCCCGACGCAGAGGCCCTGGCTTCCCTGGAATGGCTCCTGTTGGATGCCGAAGCGGTAAAGGAAGAACGGGACCAGGTGCGCCTCCGGCAGCGCATGACCCTGTTTACGGGCTCAGCCCTGGTGCTCGGCCTCCTGGGGCGCCTGTGGGAAACCTCGGTGCCCTGGCTTTCCTGGCTCGCCTACGTAGGGGCCTACCTGACCGGTGGGTTCCACGCCACCCTCAGCGCCCTTGAGGCGCTGCGCCGGTTTGAACTCGATGTGGACTTCCTGATGGTCATCGCGGCCCTGGGTGCCGCGTACCTGGGCCATCCCTTTGAGGGGGTCATCCTTTTGTTCCTCTTCTCCCTGTCCAGCACCCTGGAAATCTGGGCCATGGACCGCAGCCGACGCGCCCTCCGGCATCTGGTGAAATTCCAGTCCGATGAGGCCGAACTGCTGGAGAACGGCGAAGGGGTGCCTGTGCCTCCGGAGGTGCTGCAACCCGGGCATCGGGTCCGGTTGCGGCCCGGCGAGCAGGTACCCACCGATGCCCGGGTGCTGGCAGGAAAGGGCCATGTGGACGAATCTACGATTACCGGCGAGTACGTGCCGGTGCTGAAGCAGCCGGGAGATCCCCTCTATGCCGGGTCCATGGTGATTGATGGCCACTTCGTGGCCGAGGTTGTGCGGCGGGTGGAGGAATCCACGCTGGAAAAGACCCTGCTTTTGATCCGGGAAGCCCGCGAGCGAAAGGCGCGGTCCCAGCGCATCGCCGACCTCTTCGGAGGCCCCTATACCTATGTGGTGATCCTTGGGGCCCTGGGCCTGTATTTCCTGTTCCACTTCCTTTTGGGCATTCCCCACGAGACGGCCCTGTACCGGGCCATGGTGTTCCTGGTGGTGGCCTCGCCCTGTGCCGTGGTGATCTCCACGCCGGCCTCCATCCTGACGGCCATTGCCCATGCGGCCCGCCGGGGCATCCTGTTCAAAGGGGGCATCTATGTGGAGGAAATGGCCCAGGGCCGGGTTCTGGCCTTTGACAAAACCGGAACCCTTACCGAGGGTCGGATCGAGGTGCGGCAACTGGTGCCCCTGAACGGCTACCGTCGGGAGGACGTGCTGCGCTGGGCGGCCTCGGTGGAGGCCCTTTCTGAGCACCCCTATGCCCGGGCGCTGGTGCAGTTGGCCGAGGAAGAGGGCGTGGCCCTCCTGCCTGTGCAGAACTTCACCTATCAGGTGGGCGAGGGGGTGCGGGGCCGGGTCGAGGGAAAGGAGATCTTTGTGGGGCGGCCCACCGAGGACCTGGTGGCCAGGGCGCAGACGCTGGGCATCAACGGGGCCAGCACCCTGGTGGCCGTGTACCTGGAGGGGGTGCCGGTGGGCCTGGTGGCCTTGACCGACCGGATTCGTCCCGAGGCGCCGGAGGTGATCCGGCGGTTGAAGGCCCTGGGGAT
>WGAB01000220.1 GCA_015489295.1 Caldifarciminota bacterium | reverse complement strand
GTCCAGTACTGGGTTCGGGCTGCCCAAAAGGAACTGGCCCGAGGACGGCTCTCCCAGGCCCTACGATACCTGGACCGGGCCGAAGGCCTTGCCCGCGACCCACTGCCCCTCCTGCGCAAGCGGCTCCTGTGGCTCCTGGAGTATCAGAAACTGGACGAAGCCCGAAGGATTATTCGGAACCTGGACCCCGAAAAACCCCTGGAATTCCTGACCATCAAGGAAGTAGAAGCCCGTTATCGGCCCATTCCCGAACTGCTGCAAGAAGTGGAGGCCTACCTGGAACAGCACCCGGATCCCTCCCTTCGCCTTCTGGCGGCCCGTTTTGCCCTGGACATCCATGATCTGCCCAGGGCCCATGCCCATCTGAGCCAGGTCCAGGAATCCGATTTCGCCACTCTTAAGGAGAAGTCCAAACTCTGGGATCTGTGGGGCCGGTACTACACCTATGAGCGGGATTTTTCCAGGGCACGGCGGTGCTATCAGAAAATGCAGGACATCGTGGAATCCCTGGAGCAACCCGAATACCAGGCCGTTCTGTACAACAACCTGGCCGGCTTTTTCCTTTACCAGGGGAAAACAGACCAGGCTCGCTACTACCTGGACCTGGCCCGGGAGACCGCTGGACGCATCGGCTACCAGAACCTGTACCGGGTGGCCATCATGAACCAGTTTCTGTTGTTCGAAAGAGCGCTACGGTTCCAGGAGGCCCGGCAGATCCTCTTTGAAACGATGAAACGACCCTGGTTCCACCATGCCCCACCCCACACCCGCCTCACGGTGCTGGGAAACCTGGTGCTGATCTTGTTCCGCCTGGGAGAGTTTGAGCAGGCCGTGCATCTGTACCGAAAGATCCATCCCCACTACCTGGAGCACTTCCCCCTGCTCCTCCTGGACCCCGCGGAAACCTGCATCCATGCGTTGTATGTGCTGGAAAGGGATCCGAAAATCGCAGAGGCGATCCTGGCCGATTTTCGGACCCGCGCCGAAAGGGGCCCGGATTTTTCTAAGATCCACCGCCAGCTTCTCCGCTACCTGGAGGGCTTGTTGATGGTGGCGCGGGGAGATTTCGTCGGAGGGCTCAAGGTATATGAAGAGGTGCTCCAGGAGGCAGATCCCCGGCATTGTCCCTATCTGGTTTTCACGGTTCGGGGGTTCCGGGCCGAGGCCCTGATCCTCTCTGGAAGGCTCCAGGAAGGACGAAAGGAGTTTAACGAGCTCCTTGAGGAAACCCGCCAGCGCTTTCCCCAGGAAACACCGTTTTTCCGCTACCTCAAGGTTTGGGCATTGGTGCGCCGGGGGGAAATTCCGCTCCACGAGATTGAGAGCCTGGAGCAGGAGTTCCATCAACTCCGGGCCTTCGGGTTTGCCCAGAGGGTACGGGCCCTGCTCCCCGAAGCCCCTGCTTCCTGAGATCTACGCCTCGGTTAAGTCCAGGTCGGGCACGGCGTCCAAACTAAGGGGATGGGTTTCGCCGGCTACGGCTCGGTGATACGCCACCATGCCGATCATGGCCGCGTTATCGGCACAGTATTCCGGCAGGGGCAACAGCACCTCACAGTCGGCGAATTCCCGGGCCAGGCGTTCCCGCAGCCGGGAGTTCAGGGAGACGCCGCCCACCACCGCCACCCGGCGCAGGCCGGTTTGGTCCACAGCGGCCCGGAGTTTCTCCAGCAACATGTCCAGCAGGGCCTCCTGGTAGGCGGCGGCCAGGTGAGGCAGATGGGCCTGAACCCAGGCCGGGTCCCTCTTCTCCAGGTAGTACCGGAGAGCGGTTTTGATGCCGCTGAAGCTGAAGTCCAGGCCCGGCACCCGGGCCCGGGGGAACCGGTGGAACCCGGGATCGCCCTGCCGTGCCAGCCGGTCGATGTGGGGCCCTCCGGGATAGGGCAGGCCCAGAAGACGCGCCCCCTTGTCAAAGGCTTCACCCACGGCATCGTCCAGCGTGGTGCCCAGAAGGCGATACCGGAACCGTTCTTCCATGACCACCAGTTCGGTATGGCCGCCGGACACCAGCAAGAAGAGGATCGGCGGGGCAGCCTCGGGATGGTTGATGAAGATGGAAAACAGGTGGCCCTCCAGGTGATTGATCCCTAAGAAGGGTTTGCCCAGGCTGTGGGCCAGGCCCTTGGCGAACACCAGGCCCACGAGCAGGGCGCCGATCAGGCCCGGGCCCCGGGTGGCCGCCACCACCTGCACTTCGTGGGGCTGGAGCCCGGCGCGCTTCAGGGCCTCCAGCGTGACCGGCAAAATCAGGCGAGCATGGGCCCGGGACGCGAGTTCCGGCACCACCCCGCCGAACTCCGAGTGCACCAGTTGCTGGCGGGTGACATTGGCCAGCACCCGTCCATCCTCGATCACCGCCGCCGAGGTCTCGTCGCAGGAGGTTTCAAAGGCCAGCACCCGCAGCATGGTTCGGCATCAAAAACGGGGGATTCGGCGAATCCCCCGTTTTTGGCGTTTTCCAGGATTCTCAGTGGCTGTGATGGGTGTCGGGACCGTGGACATGGCCATGGGCCAGTTCCTCAGGCGTGGCATCCCGCACTTCCAGCACCTTGAGGCGGAAGGTGAGGGTCTCCCCGGCCAGGGGGTGGTTGAAATCGGCCACCACCACATCGTCCCGCACCTCCCGGATCAGGAAGGGCAACTGGTGCCCGTCGGGGGTGCGGGCGTACATGACCATGCCGGGCTGGAGATCCATGCCTTCCCCAAAGGCACTCCTGGGGATGTGCTGGATCTGGTTTTCATCGTACTCGCCAAAGGCCTGGTCGGGTGCCAGCGTGAGTTCCACTTCCTCCCCCGCCTCCTTGCCTTCCAGAGCCTGCTCCAATGCAGGCAGCAGCTGGCCGATGCCCTGGATATACTGCAGAGGATGTCCCGAGGTATCCTCCACCACTTCACCCTGGGCGTTCCGGATCTGATACTCCAGGGTGACCACTTTGTTCTGCGCAACCTTCATGTTGTCAACCTCCAAATTCGCAAAATCCTGTGCGCTACGGCTACTATACATGGCAGCCCAAGGCTTGTCAAACCGGCGAGAGCCCGGACAAATCCTCAAAAACCACCTTGATTTTGCAAGCTTTCCCCCTTATGTTAGTGTCTGCAAACAGGAGGTGTTCCATGAAGCGGCTGGTACTCGGGGGCTTGGTGGTGCTGGCTGTGGGATGGTTCTTCTATGCCCATCAGGGCAACGCGCAGATGTCCTCCGCGAAGTCCCAATACCCCCTCTGGCAGGTGTACAACGACTACTTCGTGAACGCCAAGTACGTGGACCTCACCCACAACATGACCCCGCACATCCCGGTGTGGCCCGGCTTCGGCAACGCCCGGTTTGAGCCCACCCGCGCCGGTCGCGACCTGGGCGACTACGCCAAGAAGGGCGAGGTCTTCACC
>WGAB01000219.1 GCA_015489295.1 Caldifarciminota bacterium | reverse complement strand
GACTTCGTGGTGGAGCAGGTCAAAGGGCCCTTCGTGGTGTTCCTGGTGGGCGAACAGAAGGGGCGGCCCGTGATGTTCGCCCGGGTGGCGCCCGAGTTGACCGACCGGGTGCAAGCCCGCGCCCTGATTCAGCAGGCTGGCCGGTTCCTCAAAGGCGGGGGCGGCGGCTCGGCCGAGCGCGCCGAAGGCGGCGGCCGGTCCCTGGACCAGGTAGACCAGGCCCTTCGGGCGGTGGAGGAAGTCCTTCGGCAGGGGCTCCAAAAGGGGACCGGGTAACCTATCTCTTCAGGCCTCCTCCTGGGCATTGGCCCAGGAGCGGATCCGCACGGCGTGGGGGTTCCGGGTCAGAAAGGTCTTCCGCAGGGCCGGGTCTCCCAGCGTCTGCGCCAAACCCAGGAGAAAACGGTAAACCTCCTGAAGATGGGTAAGGAAGCGGGGATCCCGGGCCCGTCTCAAGGCCTCCAGCAGAAACCTCTGGTCTGCAAGGTTCAGCAGGGCATCCACGCTCTTTTTCCTCTTTTCCCAGGCTTCCAGAAAGGACGGCAGGGTCGTCCGCGTCACCTGGAATGCCTGTTGCCAGAGGCGTAATTGGTTTGAGAACCGGAACCGACGGCATTGTTCCAGGGAGTTTGCCTCCTCCGGACGGCCCAGGGCCAGCAGGGTTTTGATCCAGTTGTGGCACACCTGGAGCACCACCTCCGAGTCGCCGGCTGTTCGGGCCTCCTGAAGCACGGACTCCAGGATCTTCCGTCCCTGTTCCTTCTGGCCCCGGAGCAGTTCAATCTCCCCCTCAATTCCCCGGGCAATCCGCATATGGTAGGGATTCCGGAGAGCCTGGAACAGGTTGAAGGCTCGCTGAATCAGGGCAAGGGCCTGTTCGTAGCCTCCGATGTCCTGATACAGCAAGGCCAGATGGATACTCCATAGGCCTTCATCCACCAGATGGTGCATCTGACGAGCGTAGTACAGGGCTCGTTCCAGAAGTTCCAAAGCCCGCCCCAGGTGTCCCCGCTTCATTTCCACCCGCGCCATCATACCGCTGCCCGTCGCCAACCCTGAGGACACCTGCTGATCAGCAAAAATCTCCATGGCCGACTGATAAAACCGCAGGGCCTGGATCAGATCGCCCTCTTCCTCGTGAACCATCCCCAGGTTGCCCAGAAGACGTGCCCGCTGGAGCGGAGGGATGGCATCGCTATGGCGCAAAGCCCGGAGCCAGAATTCCTTGGCCTTGGCAAAGCGATCCTGATACCAGTGGCAGGATCCCACCAGTTGCAACGCCAGGGCCTCCAGGTGGGGAGCCTCCGCGTGGATCTTGCGATAGGTGGCCCCGGCACGGGCTTCAGCATCGGCGTATCGGCCGTGCTGGAGTTCCTGGAAGGTCAGCCAATCCTGCAGTGCCGCCCATTCTTCCAGATACCCCTGGGTTTCCAGTTCCCGAACCAGGGTGTTCAGGAGTTCCAGGGTGGGGTCGTGGGGAGGCAGAACATGCCGGTAATAAAACACCCGATCCAGAGGGACTTGAAACAGCGGCCGTTGCGGAGGAATCCCGGCGGCGCGCTGGAGTTGGAGCCCCTGAAGCAGAGCCCGATATCCGGAACGCCAGGCATACACCTGGAAAAGTTCCTCGGCGAATCGGGTCCAGTGCCGGATCGCAGCAGATGCCTCACCCGCCTGGCTGGCTTGCTCTGCTTGCCAGAGGGCCGGGAAGAGGGGCAGGGACTGTTGCAAGAGGCACTGGTACAGATTCTGATGACGACGGCGTCGCTCCTCGGGTGACAAAGGCTGGAGCAGTCGCTGGGGGATCTCGGGATCTGCAAAGAAAAACACCCCCAGGTCTTCCAGCAGCAACCCCAGGCCTCGCAGGGTTCCCAGGAGTTCCTCGGTTTCAGCCGCAGAAAGACCCAGGCAGGGAGCGAACAGGGTGGCGGTCACAGGTTTTTGCAGGAGCGCCAGCCGTATCAAGGCTTCTAAGTCCTGGGAGGGCAGGTGGCTCAGCACCCCCTGCAAAAGTGCGTCCAGGTCTTCCGGCAAAGGATCGTTGGGATGGCGCACCTTCCAGGGCCCCAGCAACCAGAGATACAGGAAGGAAGAGACCGGCAGGTTCCCGGTTTCATCGCCCAGCAAGTCTTGAACCCGGAGGGAGATCCGCTGAAGCCCTTCGGGTTCAGCAAAGGGCAGGGCCCCCGAAAGAAGCAATGTTAAGCCGGGAGGCGGATCCTGGAGCAGGCGACCCACCAGGATCTGGGTTTCCAGGTCGGCGGCCGCCACCTCAGGCACAACCCAGATCGTGGGAATCTGCTGGGCCAGGTTCTGCAGCAGATGCTGGGTACCGTGGATCAGGGCTTCGGCCTCGGCTGGGCCAGGCTCGGCGAACGGGACTCCCTGGGGATGGTATCGCTGCAGAAGAGGCGCCACCAGAGGCAGTGCCTCACCGAGCAGTTGCTGGAGTTCTTCCAGAGGCCATCGGGGATGGGTTCCCAGGGGATACAGCAGGGGGTACAGCGGCAGAAATGGAGACGGCAACCCAGGGGCCAGCAATACCTCAAAACCCTGCTGGTACTTGTCGTATGCCACCTTGCGCAGCAGAGCGTTCCGGCCGAAGGCATCTCCACCGGTCACCCAGAAAAGGCCTCCCTGGGCCTGAATCTCCTGACTCAGCCTTTCGTAGGGCTCCCGGGGTACGGGCAGGGCTTGCACCAGGTTTCGCGTTTCGGCGTGGGGACTCAGCAGGGCACGACGCTCCAGGTGTTGGGGAGCGGCCCTCAGGGCACGGAGGAGCCAAACCCATAGGGTGGACAGGTCCTTCGGGATTTGTTGGAGCAGGAGGCCTCCTACCAGAGGACACGGGCTCTCCTGCCCCAGGTATCGGTGGAGCAGGCTTTGAAGGCGTTCCAGAATCTGATCGGCCTCGGCAGGGCCGGGCACGCCGAGGATCAGGAGAAGGTGCTGGGGATCCAGAAGCTCCAGACGGTCCACACCGCGAAAACGCGCCTGCACCAGGGGCAGAACCTCCAGAGCCTCCACACTCGTCGGCAACCGCAACAGCCCAAACAAGACATAGGGATGAAAGGAAAGCAGGCGTTCCAGATGGTTCCGAAACGCTGGTTCCTGTAAAAAGGTCGGCTGGGCTGTAGACATCCACCCCCTATTGTAT
>WGAB01000218.1 GCA_015489295.1 Caldifarciminota bacterium | reverse complement strand
GGGCGTGAGGGTTTTCAAAAACTGCTCCAACAGGTCGTTGGGCAGGGTAAGGGGATCGCCTCCGGAGATCAGCACGTTGTTGATCTCCGGGTGCTGCCGGATGTACTCGGCCGCCGCCTCCAGCCGACGGATTACCTCCTGGCTCTTCAGTCCTACCAGCCGTTTCCGGAAGCAGTACCGGCAGTACATGGCACAGCGGGTGGTGGCCAGGATCAGGGCGGTTTGGGCGTACTTGTGTTGCAGGCCGGGCAGTTTGGTGTTTTCGTGTTCGCCGCTCGTGTCGTACTCCCCCTCGGCCACCAGTTCCTGGGCCGTGGGCACCGCCATCTTTCGAATCGGGTCCTCGGGATCCTCAGGGTTGATCAGCGAGAGGTAGTACCGGGGGATGCTCATGGGGTGCAGGTTCAGCACGCGCCGAAGGGCTGCTTCCTCTTCAGGGTCCAGAGGAAGATAGGCCTTGAGTTCTTCCACGGTAGTGATGTTGCGTTTCAATTCCTTGAGCCAATCCATTGAAGCCTCCTTTCGGTGTATTGGGGCCGGCCCCTGCAGGGACCGGTGGGCCATTGCCCGAACGCGTTGGATTGAAGGAAGGATGCGGAATCGGGGGCCGCTACCTGGCCCCTTTTCTTATCCTACCCTACACAAACCCGGGGCCGTTGTCAAGGGGGCGCGGGGTCTGGCGCCGAAACGCCCATCACATCGGTGTTTCCGGTCCCGGCGTTCGGGGAGCCACCGAAAATTTTCTTGCCTGACTTTTTTACTAAGTCAGGCCTATTTCTCAACTCAATGTTTTCGGCCCCGGCGCGGCCTTGCATTGGGCGGCGTAGCACAGCATACTTGACCTGTGAAGTTTCATAGGGTAAATAGACAGTGGAGGGTTACATGCATTACAGGGGAAACTTGCTCTTAAGGCTCTCGATGCTGCTGGTCGTCGGGCCGCTCTGGGCGGCTCCGCCCTCCCCCCAGCAGGGCAAGGCCCTCTTCGAGGAGCAGTGCGCCGCATGCCACACCCTGGGCAAGGGCGACCTCGTGGGTCCGGATCTGGCAGGGGTGACCCAGCGTCGGCCCCGGGCCTGGCTCCTCCGGTTCCTCCTGGAAACGGAACAGGTCCACGAGGAAGGGGATTCCATCGCCCTGGCTTTGCAAGCCAAGTACGGCATGCCCATGCCCGACCCCGGGCTGGACCGATCCCAGGCCGAGGCGGTGATTGCTTACCTGGAGCAGTTCAGTGCCCCAGCCCCTGCGCAGGAAACCCCTGCGCCCTCCCCGCCCCCGGCAACCGGGGATCCGGCGGTGGGGCAGGCCCTCTTCACGGGCCAACGGCCGTTCCAGAACGGCGGCGCCCCCTGCATCTCCTGCCACCAGGTGGCCCGTTTGGGGGGCTTTGGCGGTGGAACCCTGGGCCCCGACCTCAGCCAGGTGTACCGGCGTTACGGCGAATCGGGGCTCCGTGCTGCCTTGAAGACCCTTCCCTATCCCACCATGAAGCCCCTTTACGAGAAGCGGCCCCTCACCCCCGAGGAACAGGACCATCTGGTGGCGTTCTTCCAGGCGGTGGAGCAGCAGCCAGAAGGCCGGACCTCTGGATTCCCCCTCTGGATCCTGGGGATTCTGGGGGGCGGCATCCTGGTGATCGTCGCAGGGGTCCTGTGGCGGCCCCGATCCGCCGGCGCCCAGGCTGCCCTGCGCTCCACCCTGAAGGAACCTCGCCGTCCAAGCCGCGAGAAAGGAGGGAACCATGGGCTGGATTCGTGATCTGGTTAGCCCGAAAACCCGGCAATGGGAAGAGTTTTACCGAAACCGCTGGCAGTACGACAAGGCGGTACGCAGCACCCACGGCGTCAATTGCACCGGCGGGTGCTCCTGGATGGTGTACGTCAAGGACGGCATCGTCACCTGGGAAATGCAGGCCACCGATTACCCCGAGCTGGCCGGAGAACTCCCGCCCTATGAACCCCGGGGGTGCCAGCGGGGAATTTCCTTTTCCTGGTACATCTACAGCCCCATTCGGGTGAAGTACCCCTATATCCGGGGCGCGCTCAAGGACCTCTGGCAGGAGGCCCGGGAGCGGTTCCCCGACGATCCGGTGCAGGCCTGGGCCAGCATCGTGGAGGATCCCCAGAAACGGCGGCGGTTCCAGCGGGCCCGGGGCAAGGGAGGCTTCCGGAGGATCTCGTGGGACGAGGCCCTGGACATCATCGCCGCGGCCACCCTTTACACGGTCAAGAAATACGGACCCGACCGGGTGATCGGGTTCTCGCCCATTCCGGCGATGTCCATGCTGAGCTACGCCGGGGGCACCCGCTTTCTCCAGCTGCTGGGCGGGGTGTGCATGAGCTTCTACGACTGGTACAGCGACCTGCCCCCCGCGTCGCCGGAGGTTTGGGGCGAACAGACCGATGTGGCCGAGAGCAGCGACTGGTACAACAGCAAGTTCATCGCCGTCGTGGGGTCCAACCTGAGCATGACCCGGACCCCGGACGTGCACTTCGTGGCCGAGGCCCGGCATCACGGGGCCAAGCTGGTGGTCTTTTCCCCGGACTTCAGCCAGGTATCCAAGTACGCCGACTGGTGGATTCCCGTGGCGACCGGCCAGGACGGCGCCTTCTGGATGGCGGTCAACCACGTGATCCTGAAGGAGTTTCACCATGATCGGCAGGTACCCTTCTTCCAGGACTATGTGAAGCGTTACACCGATGCCCCGTTCCTGGTGGTGCTGGATCCGGTAAAGGAGGGCCGGTACCGCCCGGGCCGCCTCCTCCGCGCCTCCCAGATCGCCCGGTATCAGGAGACCGAAAACGCCGACTGGAAGTTCCTGATCTGGGACGCCAAGGCCCAGGAGCCCCGGATGCCCCAGGGCACCGTCGGGTTCCGGTGGCAAAAGAAAAAGGGGCAATGGAACCTGGAACTGAAGGACGGCCTGGACGGGCAGGACCTGGATCCCCTCCTGACGTTCCTCCAAAACGCCGAAGACCGGCTTCTCGTGGAGTTTGACGACTTTTCCTCCGGCAAGATCCACAGCCGGGGGGTGCCGGTGCGCTATGTTGAGACCACGGACGGGCAACGGGTGCCGGTGGCCACAATCTACGACCTGCTCATGGCCCAGTTCGGGGTCCATCGGGGGCTTCCGGGCGACTACCCGCAGGACTACAACGACGAAGAAGCCCCGTACACCCCGGCCTGGCAGGAGAAGTTTACCGGCATCGATCGCGAGACCCTGGTGCAATTCGCCCGGGAATGGGCGGGCACCGCCGAACGCACCCAGGGCCGGTGCATGATCATCATCGGGGCCGGGGTGAACCAGTGGTACCACAACAACCTGATCTACCGGGCGGGCATCGTCACCCTCATGCTCACCGGCTGTGTCGGCCGCAATGGTGGTGGGCTGAACCACTATGTGGGCCAGGAAAAGATCGCCCCGGTGGCTGCCTGGGCGCCCATTGCCTTTGCCCTGGACTGGGTGCGGCCACCGCGGCTCCAGAACACCCCGTCCTTCCACTACGTCCACACGGACCAGTGGCGATACGAGCGGCACTTTAACGACTACTATCCGGTGCCCGAGGATCCCCGGTACCGAGACCTGGCCACCGGGCACACCATGGACATGCAGGTTCGGGCGGTACGCCTGGGATGGCTCCCCTTTTATCCCCAGTTCAACCGGAACCCTATTGAGGTGGTCCAGGCGGCCGAACAGGCGGGCGCCCGCACCAACGAGGAGATCGTCCGCTGGGTGGTGGATCAGCTCCGGCGCAAGGAGCTCCGGTTCGCCGTGGAGGACCCGGATGCGCCGGAAAACTGGCCCCGGGTGTGGTTCATCTGGCGGGCCAACGCCCTGATGTCCAGCGCCAAGGGCCATGAGTACTTCCTGAAGCACTACCTGGGAACCCACACCAACGCCATCGCCGAGGAGATCGCCAAGGGCTCCGTCCAGGAGGTGGAATGGCGGGAACCCGCACCGGAAGGAAAGCTGGACCTCGTGGTGGATATCAATTTCCGGATGGACACCTCGGCACTCTACTCCGATCTGGTCCTCCCCACGGCCACCTGGTACGAAAAGAACGACCTCAACAGCACGGACCTCCACTCGTACATCCATCCCCTGTCCCAGGCCGTTCCTCCCTGCTGGGAATCCAAAAGCGACTGGGACATCTTCAAGGCGATTGCGAAGCGTGTGAGCGAGTGGGCCCCCAGGTACTTCCCCAAGCCCGTTCGCGAGATCGTCATGGTCCCGCTGCAGCACGACACGCCGGCCGAAGTGGCGCAGCGCGAGGTCCTGGACTGGACCCGAGGGGAAACCGAACCGATCCCCGGCAAAACGATGCCCCAGCTGGTGGTGGTGGAACGGGACTACGTCAACCTCTACCGGCGTTTCATTTCCCTCGGCCCGGGCGTGCGCGAGGGCGGCCTCGGCGCCCACGGGATCCGCTGGTCCGTGCAGGACCTGTACGACCACCTGCGGGAGCGGCAGCCCGTGACCTGGAACGGCACCACCTATCCCTCCCTGGAGGATGCCGTGGAGGCGGCCAATGCGATCCTTTACCTGGCCCCCGAAACCAACGGCGAATCGGCCTTCCGTGCCTTCCAGGCGGAAGAAGAAAAGGTCGGCCGGAAGCTCACCGACCTGGCGGAGCCGTACCGAGGGGTTTCCTACACCTTTGACGACCTGGTGAGCCAGCCGCGCAGGTTGCTGACCAGCCCGGTCTGGTCGGGGATCACCAACAACGGCAGGGCCTACGCCCCCTATTGTCTCAATGTAGAAAAACTGGTGCCCTGGCGGACCCTCACGGGGCGCCAGCACTTCTACCTGGATCATCCCGGGTACATTGCCTTCGGAGAGCATCTCCCCACGTACAAACCCAAGCCCGATCCCCAGGCCTTCGGAGATCTCGTCAAATCCCAGAAGGAGGGTGCCTCGCTGACGCTCAACTACCTCACGCCCCATGGCAAATGGAACATCCATTCCACCTATTTCGACAACCTCCGGATGCTCACCCTTTCCCGCGGCTGTGGCCCCCTGTGGCTGAACGACAAGGACGCGGAACAGCTGGGCATCCACGACAACGACTGGGTAGAGGTGTTCAACGACAACGGGGTGGTGGTCACCCGGGCCATCGTCAGCGCCCGGGTCCCCCGAGGCACCTGCATCCTCTACCACGCCACCGAACGCACCATCTCGGTGCCCCGGTCTCCCCTGCGGGGGGGTCGGCGGGCAGGCGGCCACAACAGCCTTACCCGCACCCGGCTCAAACCCCTGCTCATGGTGGGAGGCTACGGGCAGTTTACCTACTTCTTCAATTACTGGGGGCCCACCGGTGTGAACCGCGATACCTACGTGCTGGTCCGCAAGCTGGACCAGGTGGAGTGGTAACCATGCCCCCGGCCCAAGGCTGAAAGGGAGGAAATCCATGGATGTTCGGGTCCAAGTCTCCATGGTCTTTCACCTGGACAAGTGCATCGGGTGCCATACCTGCAGCGTGGCCTGTAAGAACATCTGGACCGACCGGAAGGGAACCGAGTACATGTGGTGGAACAATGTGGAAACCAAGCCCGGTACCGGCTATCCCTTCCTGTGGGAAAACCAGAAGCGGTACAAAGGCGGATGGGAAAAACGGGGCAAGGTCCTGCGGCCCCGGCTGCAGGGGCGCCTGAAGGGGCTCGCCAACCTGTTCTTCAACCCCTATCTGCCCTCCCTGGACGACTATTACGAACCCTGGACCTACACCTACCAGGACCTAATCCAGGCCCCGGAAGGCGACGATCAGCCCACGGCCAAGCCCATCTCCATGATCACCGGGGAGCCCACGGAGATCCGGTCCGGCCCCAACTGGGACGACGACCTGAGCGGTTCCCCGCTGTATGCCCGCAACGACCCCAACCTGGAGGCGTTGTCGGAGGAAGAGCGCCAAACCCTGTTTGAACTGCAGCGGGTGGTGTTCTTCTACCTTCCCCGGATCTGCAACCATTGCCTGAACCCCACCTGCGTTGCGGTTTGCCCGGCCGGCGCGATCTACAAGCGGGGCGAAGACGGCATCGTGCTGGTTAACCAGGAGGTCTGCCGGGGATGGCGGATGTGCATTTCCGGCTGCCCCTACAAAAAGGTGTACTACAACTGGGCCACCGGAAAATCGGAGAAGTGCATCCTCTGTTACCCCCGGCTGGAGACCGGCCAGGCCCCGGCGTGCTTCCACTCCTGTGTGGGACGCATCCGCTACCTGGGGATCCTGCTCTACGATGCCGAACGGATCCCGGAGGTCGCCCGGGCCTCCGATGAACAGCTGGTACAGGCGCACCGGGACCTCATCCTGGACCCCGAAGACCCCCAGGTTCTGGCCGAGGCCCGAAGAAACGGCGTGCCCGAAGACGTGCTGGAATTTGCCAAGAAATCCCCGGTGTACCAGTTCGTGAAGCGCTGGCAACTGGCGTTGCCCCTGCACCCGGAGTTCCGAACCCTGCCCATGCTCTTTTACGTTCCGCCCCTGTTGCCGGTCATCGCCCAGGTGGAACGCAAGGGAACGGTCCGCCTGGCCCAGGACTTCTTCAGCAGCATAGAAAACGCCCGGGTTCCCCTGCGATACATGGCCGAACTGTTCTCGGCCGGGAACGAGCAGGAAATCGTACAGGTCTACAAGAGGCTGATCGCGGTGCGGATCTACAAGCGGGCGGAATCGGTGGGCGATCTTCCCAAGGAGGAGGTCCAGAAGGCCCTGGCCGAGGCGCACCTGACCCCCGAAGAGGCCGAGGCCATTTACCGACTCACCGCGATGGCAACCTTTGAAGAACGGTTCGTCATTCCCCCGATGGCCCGGGAGATGGCCCTGGAAACCGTGATCGACCCCATGCAACACAAAACCCAAACAGGCGTGGGCTTCCTGAGGAAAGACGGAGCCTCCCGATGAACGCAAACACCCTTTCTCTGCGCCTGTCGGAGGAGGCCCTCCAAACCCTCCTGCGGCTCTTTGCGCACCTTCTGGAGTATCCGGATGCCCAAACCGTAGAGCGGATCCGGACCAGGGAAGGGGTTTCCCTGCTGCAGGCCTATGGTGCCGAAGCCGCCGATGCGCTTTCCTCCTTTTACCGGTCCCTGGAGAACACGCCGCTTCCCGAACTGGAGGAGATCTATACCCGCACCTTTGACCTGAACGTGATCTGCTATCCCTATGTGGGGTACCACCTCTTCGGCGAGAGTTACAAACGGGGGGCGTTCCTCGCAGAACTCCTCCGGAGGATGAGGGCCCACGGGTTCCGGCCCGAGGGCGAGTTGCCCGACCACCTGGCCGTGGTGTTACGGTTCCTGGCCCTTCCTCCCGGGGAAGAGGATGCCGTACCGCTCCTTGAGGAGGCGCTGGTGCCGGCGTTGCAGCGCATGCTCCAGACCTTCAAGGGCCAGAACAATCCCTATCGGCACCTCCTCAGGGCCCTGTTTCTACTGCTCAGCAATCTGGACGGGAGGATCGAGGGATGATGGAACAGGTGCTTTATGTCGTGTTTCCCTACGTGGCCACGGTGGTGGCCGCGGTTGGGGCGATCCATCGGTACCGCCAGCACCGGTACACCTACTCCAGCTTTTCCACCCAGTTCCTGGAGGGGCAGGTGTTGCGCTGGGGCTCGGTCCCCTGGCATTACGGCATCGTTTTGATCCTTCTGGTTCACGTGGTGGCTGCGGTGCTGCCCGGCCTGTGGGGGAGCCTCCTGAGGTCTCCCCTGCGCCTCTACGTGCTGGAATTCTCCGGATGGATCCTGGCCTCTGCATCGCTTTTGGGATTGACCCTCCTGCTGGCTCGCCGCTCCACCTCGTCCCGGGTTCTGGCGGTGACCACCTGGCGCGACTTCCTGGTGATGGGGCTCCTCTGGCTCCAGGTGCTGATGGGCCTCTGGATCGCCGTCCGGTACCGCTGGGGCGGCCTGTGGTACGTCCACTCCGTGGTCCCCTGGCTGGCCTCCCTGGCGCGTTTGCACCCGGATCTCTCTACCCTGACCCCTCTGCCGGGCCTGGTGAAGTCCCACATCCTGGTGGGCTTCATCCTGGTGGCCCTGTTTCCCTACACCAAGTTGGTTCATTTCGTGACCTTCCCGGTGTCCTATCTCTGGAGACCTTACCAGCTGGTCATCTGGAACCGGCGGAAACGGTCTCCCCTGAACGAACCCCTTTCCCCGCGAAAAGGAGGAAACGTCGCATGAGCGCAAAGAAGTACACCCTCAAAGGGAGTCCGATGGAGGGGCTGGTAGGGGCAACGCTGGGCTTCTTCATCGGTTTCGCAGCGGTTTCGCTCTTCGGCCCCACGGCCCACAAGTTCAAGGAGGTGATGGAGCTCAGCCCCGTGCTCGTCGGCCTGCTCGTGGCCATGCCCATGCTTTCCGGCTCCCTGCTGCGGATCCCCTTCTCCGCCTGGGTGGACACCACCGGCGGCCGGAAGCCCTTCCTGACCCTTCTGATCCTCTCGATCATTGGCATGGCCGGCGTCACCCTGCTGCTGTTTACCCTCTATCCGGAGCGCCTGACCATCGGGTACTACCCCCTGGTGCTCCTGCTGGGCCTTTTGAGCGGCTGCGGGATTGCCACCTTTTCTGTGGGCATCAGCCAGGTGGCCTACTGGTTTCCCCAGTCCCGGCAGGGCTGGGCCCTGGGAACCTACGCCGGGCTGGGCAACATCGCCCCCGGCCTGTTCGCGTTCCTGTTGCCCCTGGCCCTGAAGGCCTGGGGCCTGGCCGGGTCCTACCTCGCCTGGCTCATCTTCCTCATCGTGGGCACCGGCCTCTACTGGATGACCGGGCGAAACGCCTGGTACTTCCAGCTGGTGGAACAAGGCGTGCCCCCGGAGGAGGCCAAGCGCATCGCCCGGGAGCACGGGCAGGAACTCTTCCCCGCCGGAAGCCTCATGGAGAGCCTCAAGCTCTCGGCTAAGGTCTGGAAAACCTGGGTCCTGGTGATCCTTTACTTCACCACCTTCGGCGGGTTCATCGCCCTCACGGCCTGGCTTCCCACCTACTGGAAATCCCTGTTCGCGGTGAGTGCCGTGACCGCAGGAACCTTTACGGCCCTGTACTCCATCCTGACCTCGGTCATCCGGGTGTTCGGGGGTTCCCTTTCGGACCGGATTGGCGGCGAGAACACGGCCATTCTTTCGCTCGCCACCATGCTGGTGGGAGCCCTCCTGATGACCTTTACCCTGAGCTACGGGGTGGCCCTGTTCGGCTCCATCCTCATGGCCCTGGGGATGGGGGTGAACAACGCAGCCGTGTTCAAACTGGTGCCCCAGGAGGTTCCAGAGGCCGTGGGCGGTGCCTCGGGCTGGGTCGGCGGCCTGGGGGCCTTTGGCGGGTTCGCGATTCCGCCGGTGATGGGCGCCTTCGTTCGGGCCATGGGCGACGTGGGCTACGCCCGGGGGTTCCTGACCTTCATCCTGCTGGCCGTGCTCTCGCTGCTCCTGGCATACCTCCTGAAGCGCACCCACCGGTCTCCGGCTCCTCAGGTGTCCCCGGCCTCCGAGTGATGATCCCCAACCTCCGCACCTCCCTGGGACCGGAGCGGTTTCCATGCGCGTAGAGGGTGTGCTCCTGGCCGGTGGCGCCTCCCGTCGCCTGAAGCGGGACAAACGCTTCGTCCGGTACCGCGGGAAGTTCCTGATCCAGAGGGCCTATGAATCCCTCGCTGCCGTGGCGGACGGGGGTGTCGTGTGGGTTTCCCTGGCCCGCCCCGAAGACCTGCCACGGATCCGGGCGGTCCTGCCAGGTTCCAGCCTCCGGTTCGTCCTGGATGAGCCTCCCGGGGGCGAGGGTCCGCTGGTGGCCCTGGCCGCTGCCCTCCGTAAGGTGACTGCCACGTACGCCTGCGTTCTCGCCGTCGATCATCCCCTGGTAACCCCCGAATTCCTTCGCCGGTTCCGGGCGTATCTGGCGCAATCCCTGGGGCACCGAAAGCCACCGCCCCGGGTGGTGGTTCCCGTCTGGCAGGGCGTGTCCCAGCCGACCTGTGCCTTTTACCACCGCTCTCTGGTACCCGATCTCCTGCAGGCCGTTCAGGGAGGATGCCGCGCCCTCCGTGCCTTCCTGGCTGCCGTGCCGCCCGAACGGGTGGCCCGGATCGAGGAACCGGTCTGGTTCCCCTGGGGAGGACCGGAAGCCCTTTTGAACATCAACACCCCCCAGGACCTTCGGGGACTCCAGAACCTGGAACGCCCTGAGGGCGCCGTGCCCGCCCTTTGTGTCAACCCGTAAGGAAGGAGGCAAAACGAACCATGACGAGGCGGGAGTTTTTGAGAAACGTGCTGGGCCTGATCGGGGGCCTGGCCGGCCTGGGGTTCCTGGGCACCATCGCAGCCTACTTCTCTCCCCGGCGGAAAGCCGCGGGGCGGAATCTTCTGGTGTCCAAGGAAGGCACCCCGATTCCGGCCAAGAAACTCCAAACCGCCCCCTATGTGGTGGGGCTGGGCATCGACGGCGAGCCGACCATCGTGGTGAGACAGGGGAAAGAGCTCCGGGCTTTTTCCGCCGTGTGCACACATCTGGGATGCCTCGTCAAATGGCAGCCCGCCGAGAACCAATTCGCGTGCCCCTGCCACGGAGGGAAGTTCGATGCCAACGGAATCAACATCGCCGGTCCCCCGCCGGCTCCGCTCCGCCGGTACCAGGTGTTTGTAACCCAGGATGGCTTCATCGGGCTGAAGGAGGTTTCCGCATGAAGCGGCTCTGGGACTGGCTCGAAGAACGAACGGGCATCAGCCGGGTGGTTCGGGGCCTGCTCACAGAATACAGGGTTCCCGCGAACCTCAACTTCTGGTACACCCTGGGAGCCGTGCTCCTGGTATGCCTGGGGATCCAGATCGTCACCGGCGCCCTGCTGCTGGTGTACTACGTGCCTGAAACCTCCAAGGCCTTCGAGTCGGTGCGCTTCATCACGAACCAGGTGCCCTTTGGGTGGTTCATCCGGCGCATGCATGCCATGTCGGCCAACCTGTTCATCTTCGCGCTGTTCCTGCACCTGCTCTCCACCCTGATCATGGGATCCTACAAGAAACCCCGGGAGATCCAGTGGATCACCGGGCTGATCCTGTTTTCCCTGGTGCTGGCGGAGGCCCTATCGGGCTACCTGCTCCCCTGGAGCCAGCTGTCCTACTGGGCCACCACCGTGGCCACCAACTCGGCCGGAAGCATCCCGGTGATCGGGGAGAAGGTGGTGCTCTGGCTCCGCGGCACCCCGAAGGTCAGCCAGTATACCCTGGGCCGGTTCTTTTCCCTGCATGTGGCGATTCTGCCGCTGACCGTGCTGCTCTTTGTGGGCCTGCACCTGATGTTCCTCCGGCTGATCGGCATTTCCACCCCGCCGGGGTCCGAAAAGAAACGGGTACCCAAGATCCCCTTCTTCCCCCACATGACCATGAAAGACACGGCCACGATCTTTGTGTTCCTGGCAGCGTTGATGGCCCTCATCTTCTACTTCCCCCAGTTCGCGTTTCCCCACGATGCCCTGGTCCCGGCCAACCCTCTGGAAACCCCGGCCCACATCAAACCCGAATGGTACTTCCTGGCCAACTACCAGCTGCTCAAACTGGTACCGAACGAGTTCCTGGGCATCGTGCTTCAGCTTGTCGCGGGCCTGGTGCTTTTCCTTCTGCCCTTCGTGGATCGTTCCCCCGAGCGCCATCCCCTGAAGCGGCCGGTCTTCACCACCTTAGTGTCGCTGGGCATCCTGGCCTACCTCGTCCTGGCCATCTGGGGCCATTTTTCGTGAGGAGGAAACCATGAAACGGATCGCCATCCTTGGCCTTTTGGTGACCCTTGGCGTTTCCGGGGCGGCCGTGGAAAACACCTGTGCGGAGTGCCATCAAAAACTGGAGATCCCGGAGCTCCGGGCCCCCGTGGAGCAGTGGAAACACAGCATCCACTACGAAAACGGGATCTCGTGCGCAGATTGCCACGGCGGTGACCCCACCCAGACGGTGGCCTCCCAGGCCATGAACCCGGCCGCTGGCTTCGTGGGCGCCCCCGACGAAACCGAGGTGCCGGAGTTCTGCGGGAAATGCCACGTCGCCGTGCGCGACAATTACCTGAAAAGCGCCCACGCCCGGGCCCTCTTTGCCGACGAAGGCGGGCCCAACTGCGTAACCTGCCATACCGCCCACCAGCAACAACGGGTGACCCTGGACCTCATCAACGAAGAACTCTGCGGCACCTGCCACGATTTTGACCGCGCTCGACGCCTGAAAAACCTTTTCCAGAGCACGGAGGTCGCCCTGGTGACCATGGAAAACCGCATCGACGCCCTGTTCTCCCGGGGCCTGGATGTGGAAAGCGAGCGGAAGTCCCTGTTTGCTACCCGGAACCGCGCCCACCGCTTTACCCATGTGCTGGATATCCAACGGATTCGCCCGGGCCTGGATTCGGTGCAGACCGATCTGAAGCAGATCGAAACCCGCGTGGCCGAAAAGGAACGCATCGTCCGGAACCGGAAACGCATCGGCGCCTTGCTGGTTGCCCTTTTCCTGTTTGGCGCCATCGTTGCCTGGGCGTACTTCAAAACCCTGAAGCGGGACGCCCTCCACCAATAAAACCGGATCCCGCACCGGCCGCTCCGTCCGGGCAGAGCCGGACAGCTGCAGGTTTGACCCCCCTTAGGGGCATGGCTATAATTGGCGTATGCGAAGAATTGGCCGAATTCTGCTGCTTTTGGGTTCCCTCGGCTTGTCTCAGGCAGCCTTTGAGAACCTCACCGCCGGGCCCGTGGCCGACGCCCTGGGCGGCGCCTATACCGCCCTGGCCTCCACCCCCGACGGCCTGTACCTGAACCCCGCCGGCCTGGTACACCTTGCTCCCCAGGCCTACGCCGCCTACCTGCTGCCCTTCGGAGGCCTGGGAGTGGGGCTGAGCAACCTCCAGGCCAGCGTGGTGTTTCCGGTGCGCGACTACACCCTGGCCCTGTCGCTGAAGCGCTTTGGCGCCTCCCTGAACGCAGCGGGCTACGACACCGCCTATACCGGCACCTACGCCGAGGCCGCCTGGACCCTGAGCGTGGCCCGGGCCCTCTCCGAGCGCATCACCCTCGGCCTCAACCTCCACTACCTGCAGTTCCAGGAGCCCCGCTTCGGCAACGCCGGCGCCCTGGGCCTGGACCTGGGGCTCCAGGTGTCCCTGTACCGCCGCTGGCGGTTCGGCCTGGCCGCCCTGAACCTCAACCGCCCGGCCTTCCAAACCGAAACCACAGCCGAGAAACTCCCCAGCACCCTGGCCGTGGGCGTGGCGTACCGGCCCTTCGGCTCGGTGGTCACCCTGCTGGAGGTCAAAAAGGACCAGTTCCACCCGGCCACCGTCGCCCTCGGCCAGCAGGTGGGCTTCTGGCAGGATCGGCTGGTGCTGCGGGGCGGCGTGGAGCACCAGGGCGAGAACACCTTTCCTTCCCTGGGCTTCGGCCTGCGGCTGCCCCATCTGACCGTGGATTACCTGGCCCGGTTCACGCCCGGGCTTCCCATGACCCACGGCTTCGGCCTGTCGTACCGGAGGTAACCGGTGGTCTCCCTCCTGATCCTCGGCTTGCTGTCGGCCGTGACCCCGGCCCTGCGCATTGACCTGAACCGGGCCACCTTGCAGGAAATCCTGCAGTTGCCCATCGGCGAGGAGGACGCCCAGAGGCTCGCGGCCCGGGAGCATCGGCCCGTAGAAGAGGTGCTGCAAACCGCCCATATCCCCCGGGCCAAGGCCGAGAGCCTGTATGTGTGGATCCGTCGCCACGGCCCGCTCCGCAGTTACTACGAGCTCTCCCAGATCCCCACCATCACCCCGGGCGACCTCAAGCGCTGGAAACCCTACATCGTGATCGTGCCGCTCC
>WGAB01000217.1 GCA_015489295.1 Caldifarciminota bacterium | reverse complement strand
GGTCTACGCCACCGCCGATGCCCTCGGTATTCCCCGGTCGCGGGTGGACGGCATCGCAGCCGCGGTGGAAATCATCCATGCCTACTCGCTGATCCACGACGACCTGCCGGCGATGGACGACGACGATTTCCGCCGGGGCAAGCCTTCCAGCCACAAGGTGTTCGGCGAGGGGATGGCCATCCTGGCCGGCGACGCCCTGTTTGCGGCGGCCTTTGATGTGGCCCTGCAGGCCCCGTTGCCACCGGAGGTCCTGGTGCGTGCCCTGCGGGAGTTGACCTGGGCCTCGGGGCCGGAGGGGATGATCGGCGGTCAGGTGGAAGACCTGGAGGCCGAGGGGCAGCCGCCCACCCCCGAGCGGGTCCTGCGGATCCACCGCAAGAAAACTGCGGCGCTGATCGCCTCTTCCCTGGCCATCGGCGGGATCGCTGCCCGGGCCCCGGAGACCGATGTGCAGGTGCTCAAGGAGGCCGGCCTGGCCATGGGGCTGGCCTTCCAGATCGTGGACGATCTCCTGGATGAGATCGCCTCGGAAAAGGAACTCGGAAAGCGGGCCCATAAGGATCGTGCCCGGGGCAAGTGCACCTATCCCCGGGTGTTCGGCCTGGAGCGCTCCCGCGAGGATGCCCGGGCCTACGCCCGCCAGGCCCGGGAGATCCTGTATCGGGGCTTCGGCCCCCGGGCCCAACGGCTCATGGAAATCGCCGATTTCATCGTGGAACGATCGTACTGATGTTCGTGCTCAAGCAGATTTTCACCAACGCCTACCTCTGGTTGCCCCTGCTCACCGGTGTGGGGGTGCAGGTGTTCAAGTTTCTGTATCACTGGGCCCGCGAGCGGACACCCAACTTTGAGTGGCTCGTGACCACCGGCGGCATGCCCAGCGCCCATTCGGCCTCGGTGATGGCCCTGTCCACCCTGGTGGGCCTGCGCCAGGGCTTTGATTCGGTGCTGTTCGGCGTCACCCTCTACTTCAGCCTCATCGTGATGTACGACGCGGCGGGCCTGCGCCGCGCCGCCGGCAAACAGGCAGCCGTGATCAACCGGATGCTGCGGGAGTTTTCCCAGTTTCACCGGGTAGAGGATGCCCACCTCAGGGAACTCCTGGGCCACAGCCCCACCGAGGTGCTCGTGGGGGCGGTGCTGGGGGTGCTGGTGGCTGTGATTTTTGAGGGGGTCCACGCATGAGCGGTCTGCAGGACCTGATTCTCCTGGCATTGCCCATCCTCTGGGCGATCACGATCCACGAGTTCGCCCACGCCTGGACCGCGGATCGCCTGGGCGACCCCACACCCCGGTCGGCCGGCCGCCTGACCCTGAACCCGCTGCGGCATCTGGATCCCATCGGCACCCTGCTCTTTTTCATCGTGCGCATCGGCTGGGCCAAACCCGTGCCGGTGAACCCCCTGTACTTCCGCCGGCCCCGGCGGGACATGGCGCTGGTGGCGGTGGCCGGCCCGGTGTCCAATGTGCTCTCGGCCTTTGTGTTCGGATTCCTGGCCCGCGTGTTGCCCCTGTCGGGGCCAGGCCACCTGCTCCTCGTGTACTTCGTGTACATCAACCTGGTGCTGGCCTTTTTTAACCTGATCCCCCTGTTTCCCCTGGACGGCTGGACCGTGCTGAAGTTCTTTTTGCCCCAGGAACCCTGGGTGTGGACCCTGCAGCGGTCCGGCCCGATTCTGCTCCTCCTGTTGCTGGTGCTGCCGGCTTTCGTGGGCATCAATCCCATTGCCTGGGTGCTGCAGCCCCTGCTCCGGATCGGCTTACAACTTACCCTGGGAGGAGCGATGTAAATGGGTGTTCGGATCGTAAGTGTGGGTGCCTATGTGCCGGAACGGGTCCTGACCAACCAGGACCTGGAACAGATGGTGGACACCTCGGACCAGTGGATCGTGGAACGGACCGGCATCCGCGAGCGGCGGATCGCGGCCGATCACGAGGCGACCTCCGACCTGGCGTATCACGCGAGCGTGCGGGCTCTGGCGCGCGCGGGTCTCCAGCCCGAGGACTTGGACATGGTGGTGGTGGGCACGGCCACCCCCGACATGCTGTTTCCAGCCACGGCCTGCCTGGTGCAGGCGCGCCTGGGCATCCAGGGCCGGCCCTGTTTTGATGTGGAGGCCGGGTGTCCGGGGTTCGTGTTCACCCTGGAGGTGGCCCGGGCCATGCTCAGCCTGAACAACGGCTATCGCCGGATCCTGGTGGTGGGTGCCGATACCTTGAGCCGGATCACCGACTGGACCGACCGCAATACCTGTGTGCTCTTTGGAGACGGTGCCGGCGCCGTGGTGGTGGAACGCCACGACGGCGACCGGGGAATCCTGGCCACCGTGCTGGGGGGCGACGGCACTCTGGGCGACCTCCTGTACCTGCCCGCAGGCGGCTCGCGGAAGCCGGCTTCGCCGGAAACCGTAGCCAACCGCGAGCACTACCTTAGAATGGAGGGGCGCGAGGTGTTCCGCCACGCCGTGCTGCGGATGCAGGAGGCCTCGCTGGCGGCCCTGGAGAAGGCCGGGCTCCGGCCCGAAGAGGTGGACTGGCTGGTGCCCCATCAGGCCAACTGGCGCATCATCGACGCCACGGCCAAACGGCTGAATCTGCCGCCCGAGAAGGTGTATGTGAACATCGACCGCTATGGCAACACCTCTGCCGCCTCCATCCCCCTGGCCCTGGACGAAATGGTGGAGCGGGGGCTGCTCCGCGAGGGGCAGATCGTGCTGCTCGTGGCCTTTGGCGCCGGGTTCACCTGGGGAGCCACGGTGATCCGCTGGTAAACCCATGCAGGTGCTGGTCGCAGGATGCAGCGGCTTCGTGGGAACGGCCCTCCGGCGCCGGTTCCGACGGGCCGGCATCCGGCTCCTGTGCCTTTCCCGCCGGCCTCAGGCGCCGGAAGAGGGGGTGGTATGGCTGCAGGGAGACGCCGCCGAACCCCCGGAAACCTGGCACCCGACACCCCAGGGCCCCATCGACGCGGTGGTCAACCTGGTGGGCATCCTGCGGGCCTTCCCCCGGCGGGGCATGACCTTTGAACGGGCCCATGTGGTGGTGACCCGGAACCTTTTGAACTGGGCCCGGGAGGCCGGCATCCCCCGGTTCCTCCAGATGAGCGCCCTGGGCATTGAGGAGGCCCAAACCCCCTACCAGCGCACCAAACTCCAGGCCGAGGCCCTGGTGCAGGAAAGCGGCCTGCAATGGACCATCTTTCGGCCTTCGGTGATCTTCGGCAAAAGCCCCACCAGCCGGGACGCCGTGGGCCTGCTGATGAAGTACATGACCTGGCTCCGGATTCTGCCGTACTTCGTGGCCGACGCCCCCTACGAGCTCCAGCCCGTGTATGTGGGTGATGTGGTGGAGGGGTTCTGGAAGGCGCTCCAGGACGACGGGGCCGTGGGGCGCATCTGGAGGATCGGCGGACCCCGCAGGTACACCTACAAAGAGTTCCTGGCTACCCTGGCGCAGCGGGTGCCCGGGCCGGTGCTGCTGGTGCCGGTGCCCGAAGGCCTGATGCTGAAGGTTTCGGCCGTGCTGCAGCATCTGCCCTTCTGGCCCATTACCCCGGATCAGATCCGGATGCTACGGGGCCGCAATGTGGCGCCCGAGGCCGGGGCTTACTTCGCCTGGCTGGGAATCCGCCCCAAAACCCTGGAGGAGTACCTTGACGGAAGACTCCCGGATGAAGAAAACGGCTGAGGACCTGCTGCGCCTGAAGCGCACCCTGCGCACCGGCTGGGACTACTACGGCT
>WGAB01000216.1 GCA_015489295.1 Caldifarciminota bacterium | reverse complement strand
GGCACGATCTGCAAAAGCAGCCGGCGGCCGGTGGAGGGGCCTGCCG
This sequence comes from Caldifarciminota bacterium, assembly GCA_015489295.1. The sequence goes on along the minus strand of WGAB01000216.1, from coordinate 2,157 downwards.
GGCTCCGGAACTCCAGCAGGGCGTCCATGACCTGTCGGCACACCGTGCTGTCCAGGGGAAAATGTACAAGAACCCGGGCCACCGGCCGGGGGCGCGGTGCTGTGATCATCACCACCCGATCGGGCTGCACCTTCAGGGTGGGAAAGGTTTGGGCCAGCAGCGTGATCAGCAGAACCGACGTCATAGTTTCACGAACCTCCTGTGGGCCAGGATCCGGCCCCGATGATACAGGCGCAGGAAGTATACCCCAGCGGGCAGTTGGCCGAGGGCCAGGCGCCAGCGAGCCTGCCCCGGCGACAGGGTACCGGCCCGCACCCGGCGGCCTGCCGCGTCGTAGATTGCGTAGGCCAGCGGCCGGGTGGGAGCTGTGGTGGCCTCGATCTGGAGCCAGCGCCGGGTGATGCCGGGGTTCAGCATGACCTCGAGCGGCCTCCGGCTGGCGGGCCGGGCCGACCCCGGCGGCGCGGTAAGGTAGGGGATGTAGTCCACGGGCCCAAGGAACAGGGAAGGCACGGGCGACGCCGTGCCCCACCAGTTGTTTTCCGCCTTGAGCGGGGTCACCACGGGCTCGGTGGGGCTGTACACCACGCGCAGGGAGTCACCGATGATGGAATTCCCGCCGGAATGGCTGTCGTCCTCGGCACCCAGCACCGGCCGGGCGTCGTCGGTGGCCACCACCGTGAACCGGTGGCTGTGCAGCAGGTTCCGGTACAGCCGGGGCGCTGAAGCGCCCGTCGCCCACACTGAGGCCACCTGGGTGAGTTGCACCTCGTTGTGGGCCATCAACGGCGAGCTGTTGACCAAAGCAACGCCGAAATCGGCGCTCTGAACATGGTTGCCGAAGAGGTCCACCCGTCGGCCGGTGGATTCCAGCAGGATGCCGATAGGCGTGCTGACATACATCCGGTTGTCCTCGAGCAGCAGGTAGCCGGAGGGGTTGCGGACCGTCAGGGCCTGGGGCCGGCCCTGGAGGTTGGTGCCCTGGATTGTGCCGGCGCAGCCCTCCAGCAGGGTGCCCCGGGGCGCCAGAAGATGGCTCCGGTAGATTTCCACGAAGGCGCTTTCGGCCACAACGGCCCAGCCCCGAAGGTTCCACAGGTACACGGTGTCCAGGAGCAGTTCGCTGCCCGGCTCGGCCACGATGCCGTGCTCGGCGTCGTAGAGCCGGGTGTGGATCAGGCTATCGCGCCCGCCCGGGGCGATCCGCAGGCCCAGCCAGGAGCCGGCTGCACCTTCACCCCGGAGATACACCGGTTCCCGGACCGCTCCATGGGCCACCAGCAGGCCCCGAACCACCAGTTCCACGGCGTTGGGGTCGCGGCCGCTCTGCAGATAGTCGAAGTTCGGGGTGATCTGCACCACGGTGCCGGGCAGGAGGCGCAACACGGCTCCGGAATCCACCACCAGGTCGCCGTTGACGAAAACGGTGTCCCTCCAGAGCACGATGCCGGACAGGTGGCCGTTGACGAAGTTTCGGGGGCGCAGGCTCAGAAGGGTATCCTGCAGGCAGGCAGCCGGTTCCCCCGTGCTCCACAGCACCCGGGTTCGGTAGGACTCATGGGACGTTCGGAGCACCCGGCCGGTGCCGAAGAAGCCCGAGCCTGCATCGCTGAGGGTGAGGGATCGGGCAAAGCGGGCACCGTCGAAGGCATACAGCAGCACGGCTGGTCGCTTGCCCGTGGAGGAAACCAGGAGATGCTGGGAAGTGAGGAACACTGGGTGCCCCAGGGCGGTATCCACGGACTCCGGGGCGCGCCAGGCATCGCCCTCCCGCAGGGAATACCACAGGGTGTCGCCATCCTGCCAGGCCAGAAACAGCCGGGTGCCTTCGGCATATAGGGCAAGATCACCCCCGGGATGCTGGAGGGGCCAGAGGGTCTCGATTTCCACCGAATCGGGTTGGATCCGGGCCAGGTAAAGGCGGGAGCGCAACGGATCGGGGTGGACCCAGAGGAGCCGGAGGCCGGAGGACGAGGCCGCAAAGGCGGGGGTGCTCGGTGTTGGCGGCGACACCGGAGCCCGGTCTAAGGTGTCCACCGCCAGGCCACTGCCGGTGGACCGGTACAGAAGCAGAAAGCCGGTGGAATCCGGTCGGACCAGCCAGTGGGCCAGCCACAGGGTATCGCCGGTGCCGGCGAGGGCCGGAGGGTGCAGGCG
>WGAB01000215.1 GCA_015489295.1 Caldifarciminota bacterium | reverse complement strand
GAGCAACCCCGAGGAAGCCCCCACCTTTAAGAACCTGCGGCGCGAGATGATCGACCGCAAGGTGAAAGAGTACCGCGAACTCCTCAAGCGGTACGGCCGCCGCCTGCAGGAGATGCCCGAGAAGTTCCGGAAGATCGCCGAGCGCTTCGCCGAGGCCCGCGACCTCGCCCGCTGGTACGACGAGAACTTCAACCTCCGGCAGGCCCTCCACAGCCTGGAATCCTTCCAGCTCATTGAGTCCTCCTACGACGACAAGGGACGCGAGGTGTTCCGCATCACGGACTTTGGCCAGATGGTGTGGCAGGACCAGATGGTGCAGGAACGGGAAATTCCCTCCACGGCCGTGAAGGCGATCACCATGACCCGCAAGACCTTCTCGGCGCCCGGCCTGGAGTGGTGGCAGCAGGCCCGGGATGCGGGCCTGGTGGGCACCGCCGAGCCCACGGCTTCGGGCTACTTCTATGCCTGGCTGGCCGAAAACATCCAGCGCAAACCCTATCTCTCGCGCTACGAGATGGAGATCTTCCAGAAGATTCCGGCCCAGGGGATCACCGTGCAGGAGGTGTACGACCTGTTCCGGGGCGAGATCCCGGAACTCTGGATCCACTGGGCCCTGGAAAAACTGGAGGCCCGGCACCTCATTGAGGTGTTGCCCGACGGCAACATTGTAGAAACCGAGGCCGGCCAGAAGATGGATGCCGCGCTATCGGGCGTGCCCCGCGGCTTTGGCAGCCCGGTGAACCCCTTGATGTACCGGGTGATCCGGGCCATTGCCGAGGTGGGAACCCTGTATGTGAAGGAGCGCCGCATCCGGATCCTGCCCCGGAACCTTCGGGAGGCCCTCCGGCGGAGCGGCCTTTCGGAGGAGGCGTTCCAGGATGCCCTCAAGGCCGCCCGGGCCGCCGGGTTCCTGGGAAAGAACAGCGTGAACGAACGGGGCCTCCTGCTGCTGGAAGCGGTGGATCTCATGAACCCCAGGGAGACCCTGGCCGGGTTCACCCCGATCAAGGTGTTGAAACCCGGCACCGAAGAGCCTTTGACCTGACCGTCCCTCTCCCCTCCACCCCTTCCCACCCGGGGGCCGATCCGGCCCCCGGGTTTGGTTTTGAAAGGCAGCGTTAAAACCGGGTGGGTGCTGTCCAAAGGTCTCGGGGATCTCCAGGCCGCCAGCCAGAGTACAAGGTTTGAGCCTTGTATCCCGGCTTACAAGGCTGTAACCTTGTATCCATGGTGAAGCGCTACGTGCTGCTGGGGGATGTGGTCCGCTCCAGCAAGGTCCGGGACACCGAGGGGTTCCAGCGACGCCTTCAGCACCTGCTCCGGCTCCTGAACGAGAAGTTTGCCCGCGATCTGGATGCGGAGTTTAAGATCCTCAAGGGCATCGATGAGATCGGCGCAGTTTTACGTTCCCTGAAGCCCGTTCCTGCCGTTTTACGCGAAGCCTTTTTTGCCTTGTCCCCTGTGATCCTTCGGGTGGTTGTGGTGTACGGGAAAATCTCGGTGGGGTTCTCCACAGAAGATGTCACCCAGATGGATGGGCCCGCATTCCACGAGGCCGCCGACCTGATGGAAAACCTGAAGCGGGAGCGCCTGTTTTTCCGCCTGAAGGCGCATTTTCCTTTGTTGGATCAGGCGATTTCGGGCCAGGTAAACGCCCTGACCCTCCTCAAGCTCCGCTGGACGCCCGAACAAGTGGAAGTGATCCGGGCCTATCGGCAGCACAGGAGCCAGCTTCGGGTGGCGTCTCTTCTGGGGATCTCCCAGCAGGCGGTGTCGGACCGGCTGCGGCGCGCCCACTGGGCCGAGATCCATCGGCTGGAAACGGAACTGGAAACCCTGCTCCACGCCTACGAGGATTCCTATTTGGGAAATCGTGCGTTGCGTTGGAGCAGGTGAGGCAGGAGGAACACCATGGATTTCGCTGTCCGGGCTCTTGTGACCATAGGGTTCACCGTATTCCTTCTCGCGACCAGCGGAAAGGTGGTGTTCGGGTTGATCTCCCTGGCTTCCCACAAAGACAGGGCGCGCTGTGGAGAGCGCAGGCAGCAAGGGGTGGATGTGGGGTTCCTTGTGGGGAAATGCGAGAACTTGCTGGTGGTGGCCTTTGTGCTGGCAGAAGCCTATACGGCCTTAGGCCTCATCTTTGCCGCAAAGGCGATCGTGCGGCGGGAGGATATGCGCCGGGACTCCCTGTACTTCCTGGCCGGCACCATGATCAATTTCACCTATTCGGTTCTGGTGGCCCTGCTGCTGAAGGCAACCCTGAACCTGCTGCCCCGGCTTTCCGGCTCGTGAGGGCGTAACGCTCACGGGAACACCCTGTTGCCATGCCTTCCTTCAAGCCCATGCCTGCCTTCCCGGCTCTCTGGCCCCATCCCCCCTCCTCGGGTCCATAAAGGGGCCCTTTACGGGAGCCCCTTGCGGCTTATCAGATTTTCTGATATAATTGGGCGCAGCCATTGACACACCAAACAGGAGGGCAAACCATGATCCTGAACGAGCAGGAAATCCAGCAGGTCAACATCGACGGCCTGGCTTTGCGGGTGTTTTTGAAGGCCCTGGACCTCATCGGCGGGCCCCGGGCCCTGTTTGAGTACCGGAACCTCACCTGGGTGCCCAGCCTGATCGAGGCAGCCTACGCCGTGGTTCTGGCCAACGAACTCCTGAAGACCGAGGACGAGATCGCCGAGTTCATCGGGATCACGCGCCAGACCGTGCGGAACATGCTGCGCGCCGATGTGGAGCTGGTAAAACAGAAGCTCCGCCAGGAACTCGCCGACAAAACCATCAAGGCCCACACGGCCGGGGGCCTCGCCAAATGGGCCTACGAGGAGATCAAACGCGGCAACGAGCAGATCCCGTTCCTCGCCGAACTCCTGGAGCAGGCCTCCGAGGCGCTGGGTGTGGAATGGCCCATCAAGGTGCTGCAGCGGATCCGCGGCCTGAAGTTCCCCACGAACCGGCTCATGCTGCAGGAACGCCTGCGCGGCCTCAAGATCTACGGTGTGCCCATAGAGGAACTGCTGGAGGGGCTGGAAGAGCCCGTCCAAAATCCCGCGGCCCTGCTGAAGGGCCTCCGCCTGCAGCTGGAGGCCCGGGGTGTGCTGTCCAAGCCGCAGGGCCGCGCCCAAGGAGGTGACCAATGACCCGGAAAAACCGCAAATTCACGGAACAGAGCCAGAAGCTTCTGAACCTGGCCCAGAAGATCGCCCGGGACCGGCAGGAGTCGGTGACCGACACCGACCACCTGCTGCTGGCCCTGTTTGAGCTCAAGGACCGCAACCCCTTCCGCCGCTGGCTGGAAAAGCGCGGCATCGCACCCGAGGCCGTGGAGGAACAGCTCCGCAAGGCCCTGGAGAACTTCTATGGCCAGCTGGATCAGTCGGTGGATTCCTACCGCCAGGCGATCCAGGAACGCCGGGAAACCTGGCAGGGGCTGTTCAGCGGCCGGGTGATCGAGGGGGCTCTGGGGGCGCTGTTTGAGCACCTGGAATCCTACTTTGAGCGCTACGCCCGCGGCGAACGCGAACGGGACATGGCCCAGATCCGCGTGCGCCGGTGGGTGCGCCGCAGCCGCCCCCGTTCCCTGATTGAGGAGTTCTTCGGCGGCGAGTTCGGCTCGCTTCTGGAGGAATTCTTTGAGCCGGCCACGGCCCGCGGCGACTGGGTGCTGCGGGAAGAGATGATTGAGATCCCCCGGACGCTCGTGAACCGGCTCCGCGACCTTGCCGCCCGCGAAGGCTTGAACGAGGAGCAGGCGAACCGCCTCATCTACGAAATGGCCGATCTGGAAGACAAGCTCCGGCAGGCCCTCACCCACCTGTACGACTCCGGCATCGATCCCGCCCGCGTGATCCGTAGGTTGGCCCTGGACCTCCTGCGCCGCAGCCAGGAGCCCCGGTACTCGGTGTTCCTGGAAAAGGTGCTGGACAAGGCCGCCACCCAGGCCACCGACGGCATCACCATCACCCACATCGTGGAGGCCCTGCAGGCCTCGCCCAACACCATCGGCGGCCACTACCTTACCCAGATCCTGAGCGCCCTGGAACGGGCAGGAGGTGCAGCCATGCCGAGAAAAGACCGGATGGTTTCCGAAATGGCCGAAGAAGAAAAGTCCGCCCTGGAGCGGTTCACCATTGACCTGACCCAGCTCGCCCGCGAGGGCAAGCTGGACCCCGTGATCGGCCGGGAAAAGGAGATCGCCCAGGTGGTAGAGATCCTGACCCGGCGCCAGAAGAACAACCCGGTGCTGGTGGGCGACGCTGGCGTGGGCAAAACCGCCATTGTGGAGGGCCTGGCCCAGCGGATCGCCGAAGGCGCCGTGCCCGACGCCCTCAAAAACAAACGCATTCTGCAGCTGGACATGGGCGCGCTCGTGGCCG
>WGAB01000214.1 GCA_015489295.1 Caldifarciminota bacterium | reverse complement strand
TCAACGAGTACTATGCGCCGATCTTTCCGGTGCCCGAGCCCCTGCTCACCCGGTTCCCCCGGGTGCCGGGCACCGACGGCAAACGCATGTCCAAGTCGCGGGGCAACACGATCCTGATCTCCGAGAAGCCCGAGGACCTGGCCCAGAAGGTACGCCGGATGATCACGGATCCCCAGAAGATCCGGCGTGGCGATCCGGGGCGGCCCGAGATCTGCCCGGTGTTCGCGCTGCATCGGGTGTTCGGCACGCCCGACCTGGAGGCCATTGAGCGCGACTGCCGGAGCGGTGCCCTGGGCTGTGTGGACTGCAAAAAGAAGCTGCTGAGCCAGATCCAGGCGCATCTGGAACCCCTGCAGGAGAAGCGGGCCGGCATCAGCGACGCGCAGGTAGTGGAGATTTTGGAGGAGGGCAGCCGCAGGGCCCGCGAGGTGGCCCGCCGCACCATGGCCGAGGTGCACGAGGCCCTGGGCCTGTTCTAAGGGCCTTGCCTGCTTGCGGTGGGCGAAGGGCCTGCGTACAATACGAAAACCCCGCCCCCGTAGCTCAGGAGGACAGAGCGGCGGTTTCCTAAACCGCAGGTCAGAGGTTCGAATCCTCTCGGGGGCGCTCTTCTTTTTCACCAGTTGCAGGTGGCTGCGCCGACCTGCATACTGGGGAACCGAACCGCCGGGGGATGGGCCTCCGGGGTAGGGGTAGGTGTCGCTATTGACGGACCCCTGTCCCGGCTGTAAGATTACCCGGCTACACGGAGGCCTGTAGCTCAATTGGGAGAGCACCGGATTCCAAATCCGGCGGTTGGGGGTTCGAGTCCCTCCAGGCCTGCTTTTTCTTCTATAAGGGAGGAAATCCCCAGGTTTTGAGGAGGATGTCCTGATGAGGATTGTGGTGCACCTGGTATGCACGGAATGCAAGCGGCGGAACTACTCCACCACCAAGAACCGGGATAAGCGGGGTGTGAAGCTGCAGCTGCGGAAGTACTGCCCCCATTGCCGTCGGCACACGCTACACAAGGAGTCCAAGGCCTGATGGGTGCGTTGAGCCGGAAGTTGCAGCAGGCCATCACCTTCCTGCGGGAGGTGCGGGCCGAATTGAATCGGGTCACCTGGCCCACCCGCGAGGCCGTGATCGGTGGAACCGTCGCCGTGATCGTGCTCTCTCTGATCCTGGTGATCTACATGGGCATCGTGGACTTCATCGTGACCAAGATCCTGGGGTTCCTCATGGTGAGGTGATCGTATGGCCGAACAAGCCAAGGAAACTCCGGCCCAGGAGGCGCCCAGGAAGAAGAAGTGGTTCGTGTTCTGGACCCTTTCGGGCCGGGAACTGAAGGTCAAAAAGATCCTGGATCGCCTGGTGGAGGAACACGGGCTCCGGGGCAAGGTGGGCCAGATCCTGGTGCCCATGCAGACCATTCCGAAGGTCCGCAAGGGCAAGCGGTATCTGGTGGATAAGCCCATCTTCCGGGGGTACATCCTGGTGGAAATGGAGCCCGACCCCGAGGTGATTGAGAAGCTCACGGCCACCGGGGCCCTGCGGGCCCTGATCGCCAAGGACACCATGATCACGCTCACCGACGAAGAGGTGGAGCGGATCATGGAAACGGTGCGCCGGGAGCAGGAGAAGAAGGAAAAGGAGGTGCCGTTCCTCAAGGGGGAGCGGGTCAAGATTGTGGACGGCGCCTTTGCCGATTTTGTGGGAGAGGTGGAGGAAGTGTACCCCGAACGGGGTCAGTTGAAGGTTCGCGTGAACATCTTTGGCCGGAGCACCCCGGTCATCCTGAATTTCCTCCAGGTGGAGCGGCAATAAGGAAAGGAGGCCCCAGAGATGCCACCGAAGAAGGCGAAGAAGGAAGTGGTCGCGGTGATCAAACTCCAGATTCCGGCCGGACAGGCGACGGCGTCGCCGCCCGTGGGGCCTGCCTTGGGGCAGCACGGCCTCAATATCATGGAGTTTATCCGGGCCTTTAACGAGGCCACCAAGGATCAGGCGGGTTTGATCATTCCCGTGGTGATCACGGTTTACAAGGATCGCACCTTTACCTTTGAGTTGAAGACCCCGCCGGCCTCTGTGCTCCTGAAGCGGGCTGCGGGCCTGGCCAAGGGCTCCGGAGAGCCCAACAAGGTGAAGGTGGGCAAGGTCACCCGTTCCCAGGTTCGGGAGATCGCCGAACTGAAGATGCGTGATCTGAATACCGACGATGTGGAAGCTGCCATGCGCATGATTGAGGGCACCGCCCGCAGCATGGGCATTGAAGTGGTGGAGGGTTGAGATGCCGAAGCACGGAAAACGCTATCGCGCCCTTTTGGAAAAGGTGGACCGCACCCGCGCGTACCCGGTGGACGAGGCGATCCAGCTGGTTAAGGATCTCGCCTCCGCCAGGTTTGATGAAACCGTGGAGGCCTCGGTGAAGCTCGGGGTGGACCCCCGGAAGGCCGATCAGATGGTTCGCGGTGCGGTGACCCTGCCCCATGGCACCGGTAAAACCGTACGGGTGCTGGTGTTCACCCGCGGCGATGAGGAGCAGGAGGCCCGCGAGGCCGGGGCCGACTATGTGGGCTTCAAGGACCTGATTGATAAGATCAAGCAGGGCTGGCTGGAGTTTGATGCGGTGGTGGCCACGCCCGATGCCATGCCTGAGGTGGCCAAGCTCGGGCGGATCCTGGGCCCCCGGGGGCTGATGCCCTCGCCCAAGACCGGAACCGTGACCAAGAATGTGGGCGAGGTGGTGCGCGAACTGAAGAAGGGCCGGGTGGAGTTCAAGGTGGACAAGACCGGAAACCTGCATGTGCCCATCGGCAAGGTTTCGTTCCCCGTGGAGCACCTGAAGGAAAACCTGCTCGCGTTTATCCAGGAAGTGTTGAACCAGCGTCCGGAAGCGCAAAAGGGTACCTACATCATTTCGGTTTACCTCTCGCCCACCATGGGGCCCAGTGTAAAGGTGGATGTCAACGACCTCTTGCGTGAGGTGGAGGCCAGGAGGATCTGATCATGCCGAGGCCGGAAAAGGTTCAACAGGTGGAAGAGATCAAGCATCTGGTGGAGGGGGCCCAGGCGGTGGTCCTCACCGACTTCACGGGCCTGAATGTGCAGGAGCTCAGCGAGCTCCGGCACACCCTGAAGCGGCGGGGGGACGCCCTCAAGGTGGTGAAGAACACCCTGGCCCGCCTGGCGTTCCAGGAAAAGGGGCTGGGGGATCTGAACCCCTACCTTGTGGGGCCCAACGCCGTGGTGGTGGCCCGGAAGGACGCCGTGGAAACCCTCAAGACCCTCTTCGGGTTCAGCAAGGAGGTGGGCAAGGGGGCCATCAAGGTGGGGATTGTGGATGGGCAGTTGTACGAAACCAAGGATCTGGAACGCATTTCCAAGTTGCCGTCGCTTCAGGATTCCCGCGCCCAGGTGGTGGGGATCCTGATGGCACCGCTCAGCGGCCTGGTGTACACCCTGCAGGGCCTGCTGAATACCCTTGTGGCGGTGCTGGAAGAAATTGAGAAGAAAAGAAAGGAGGAAGGTTAATCATGTCGGCTGAGAAGATGAGTGTTCAGGAGATTGTGTCGGCGATCGAATCGCTCACCGTGCTGGAACTGGCCGAACTCGTGGAAACCCTGAAGGACAAATTCGGGGTGACCGGTGCGGTGCCGGTGGCGGCTGCTGCGGTTCCCGCGGCTGGCGCGGCTCCTGCCGAGGCAGAGGAAGAGGAAAAGACCTCCTTTGATGTGATCCTCACGGAGGTCCCGGCCAACGCCAAGATCAAGGTGCTGAAGGAGATCCGGTCGCTGACCGGCCTGGGCCTCAAAGAGGCCAAGGAACTGATTGAGAACCTGCCGAAGCCCGTCAAAGAAGGGGTTGAAAAGGAAGAGGCCGAGAAGATCAAGGCCACCCTGGAAGGTTTGGGTGCCAAGGTGGAGATCAAGTAACGGATCCCTTGTGTTCCCTGCTCCGTATCCGCCTTCTGGGCTTTGAACCTTTAGTTAGGTAAAGGGGAGGTGCAGAACATTTCTACTGCCACCCGTCGCCGTATCCAACGGAAGGGTTATAAGGAAGAAGCCTACCCGATGCCCCACCTGCTGGTGGTGCAGGTGGAGTCGTTCCGGCAGTTCCTGCAGGCCGATGTGCCGCCGGAACGGCGCCGCGACGAGGGGCTCCAGGCGGTCTTCAAGGAGATGTTCCCCATTGAGGACATCCACGGCCGCTACTCGCTGGAGTTCATCAGCTACGAGGTAGGCTCTCCGAAGTATACCGTTGAAGAGGCCAAAGAGAAGAACCTGACCTACTCCATCCCGATCTGGGCCAATCTGGAACTCGTGGTCAAGGACCCCGAGGAAAAGGATCCCGATCGGGCCGTCAAACACCGGATCCGCCAGCGGGTGTACCTCTGCGATCTGGTGGCCATGACCCCCAACGGGACCTTCATCGTGAACGGGACCGAGCGGGTGGTGGTCAACCAGCTGCATCGGTCGCCGGGGGTCTATTTCCAGAAGGGCGAACGGGGCTCGGCTGCTTACTCGGCGCTCTTGGTGCCCTATCGCGGCCCCTGGATCGACTTCTCCATTGACAGCCAGAAGGTGCTGGGCGTCACCATCTCCAAACGCCGCAAGATCCCCATCACTCGCCTGCTGAAGGCCCTCGTGTATAAGGACACGGGCGATATCGTGGAAATGATCTTCGCCCACTACCCCGTGGACCTCAACACCGTGCGGCCCGGTACCCGAATCTCGCGTCCGGTCTATAGCCCTCGGGCCAAAGAGCGTGCCGTGAGCCAGCTGGAGCCTGGCCGGTTCGTGAATGTGCGGGAGATCTCCGACGACCAGACCGGCGAGGTGCTGGTGCCCCCCATGACCCTCCTCACCCGGGAACACCTGCGACTGCTCAAGGCCCATCGGATCCAGCGGATCAAGGTGCAGGAGATGCTCTACCCGGCCGACACCGTGCTCTCCGAGGAGGATCTGGAACGCCTGCGCGAGAACGATGTGTATGAGGTGTACATCTCCCCCATCCGGGAACTGGATCCCCGCCGGATGGAGCCCGGCAAGTATGTGACCGTCAACGATGTGATCCACCCGAAAACCGGCGAGGTGCTGATCCCGGTGCTCAGCCTGCTGGAGGAGGACGCCCTGGAGTACCTCAAGGGTGAGGACGTGGAGACGGTCAAGGTGCTGCCCAAGGACTTCCCGGGCCTGGATGTCCTGATGGCCACTACCAAGCTGGACCGCATCAAGGATATTGAGGGCGCCATCGGCAACCTGTACCGGACCCTGCGGTACACCCCGCCCAAGAGCCTGGAGGAGGCCAAGACCTATGTACGCGACTTCTTCATGTCCAAGGCCCGGTTCTTCCTGGGCCGGGTGGGGCGCTTCAAGCTGAATTCCCGCCTGAACCTGGATCTTCCGGGCAACCAGGACACCCTGGACCTGGAGGACATCCTGGCCATTGTGCGGCGCCT
>WGAB01000213.1 GCA_015489295.1 Caldifarciminota bacterium | reverse complement strand
GTATAATAGCCCCACAACTCTGGGGCCGTAGCTCAGTTGGGAGAGCGCCAGAATCGCACTCTGGAGGTCAGGGGTTCGAATCCCCTCGGCTCCACCAAAAGGAACCCCCATGAGCGAATCTCAGGAAAAGTCTTCCCGCCGGGTACTGCTGGCCTATCCGGTCAAGGAAATTGAACGCCGCTGGCAGGCGTACTGGCAGGAACAGGGCATCTACAAAGCACCCAAAAAGCCCGATCCCGCAAAGAAAGCCTATGTGCTGGAAATGTTCCCCTACCCGTCGGGCGACCTGCACATGGGCCACCTCAAGAACTATGTCATCGGCGATGTGGTAACCCGCTTGGCCCTAAAGGAGGGCAAACAGGTGCTCCATCCCATGGGCTGGGACGCCTTCGGCCTGCCCGCCGAAAACGCCGCCATCAAACGCAATATCCATCCCCGCGACTGGACCTACCGGAACATTGAAACCTTCCGCAAAACCTTCCAGGAACTCGGCATCGGCTACGACTGGGACCGCGAAATCGCCACCTGCGAGCCCGACTATTACCGCTGGACCCAATGGATCTTCCTGAAGCTCTACGAGCGCGGCCTGGCCTACCGCGAAAGCGGCTTCGTGAACTGGTGCCCCACCTGCAAAACCGTGCTGGCCAACGAACAGGTGGTGCAGGGCCGCTGCGAGCGCTGCGGCACCCCGGTGGTCAAAAAGGAACTGGAACAGTGGTACTTCAAGATCACCGAGTACGCCCAGCGCCTGCTGGACGACCTGAAGTACCTGGAGGGCAAGTGGCCGGACCAGGTGCTGAAACAGCAGGTGAACTGGATCGGCCGCTCCGAGGGCGTGGAGATCCACTTCGTGCTGGAGGAAACCGGCGAACACCTGCCCGTGTTCACCACCCGGGCGGATACCGTGTTCGGCGTCACCTTCCTCACCATCGCTCCGGAGCACAAACTGGTCAAAAAACTCCTGAACCGGATGCCCAACCGCGAGGCGGTGGAAGCCTATGTGGAGCAGGCGCTGCAGCTTTCGGAGCAGGACCGCACCGCCGCCGAACGACCCAAAACCGGGGTGTTCACCGGCCTGTATGTGCGGCATCCCTTTACCGGGGAGCGGATTCCCCTGTGGGTGGGCGACTATGTGCTGGCCTCCTACGGCACCGGCATCGTGATGGGGGTGCCCGCCCACGATCAGCGCGACTTTGAGTTCGCCCGCAAGTACGGGCTGCCCATCCGTGTGGTGATCCGGCCCGAGGACGGCGAGCCCCCGGACCCCCAAACGATGACCCACGCCTTTGAAGACTACGGCGTGATGGTGAACTCCGGGGCGTTCACCGGCCTGCCGTCCCGGGAGGGCATCCGGAGGGTGGCCGAAAAGCTCCAGGAGATGGGCCTGGGCGGCCCCACGGTCACCTACCGGCTCCGCGACTGGCTCATTTCCCGGCAACGCTACTGGGGCGCCCCGATCCCGGTGGTCCACTGCCCCCGGTGCGGCATCGTGCCGGTGCCCGAAGACCAATTGCCCGTGCGGCTGCCCGAGAATGTGGAAAACTTCAAGCCCCGCGGCCGGTCGCCGCTGGAGGATGTGCCGGAGTTCATGAACACCACCTGCCCGCGGTGCGGCGGCCCGGCCCGCCGCGACCCCGATACCATGGACACCTTCGTGGATTCCTCCTGGTACTTCCTCCGGTTCACCGACCCCAAAAACGACAAAGCGCCCTTTGACCCCGAGGTCGCCAACGCCTGGATGCCGGTGGACCAGTACATCGGCGGCGCCGAGCACGCCACCAAACACCTGATCTACGCCCGGTTCATCACCAAGGTGCTGAAGGACGCGGGGTACCTGGAGCACGACGAACCCTTTGAGCGGCTGTTTACCCAGGGCCTCGTGCACATGCGGTTCTACTGGTGCCCCACCTGCCGGCGGCCCATCGCTGGCGAGGCCGTGGCCCGGGAGATTGAATGGCAAAGGAAGGGCGATACCGAGGTGCCGGTCCACAAGGAATGCGGCACCCCGGTGGAAGAACGCCTGGAGATGATGTCCAAGTCGCGGGGCAATGTGGTGCCCGTGGGCCCCTTCGTGGCCCGCTACGGCTCGGATGTGGCCCGCGTGACCATCCTGTTCGCCGGCCCGGCCGAACGCGACATGGAATGGACCGACGCCGGCGTGGAAGGCGCCCAGCGCTTCCTGAACCGCGTATGGCGGCTCTTTGAAGAGGTCCAGCCTCAGAAACAGACCGCCGAGGCCTACGACCCCTCCGGGGCCCAGGGTGAGGAACTGGAACTCCTGCGCACCCTGCACGCCACCATCCAGGCCGTGCGCCAGGACGCCCGGGAGTTCCACTTCAACACCGCCCTGGCCCGCATCATGGAACTGGTCAACGCCCTGTACCGCTATCCCGACCGGCAGGCGCCCGTGGTGCACGCCGTGCTCCGGGACCTCGCGGTGCTGCTCTCGCCCTTTGCCCCCCACCTGGCCGAGGAACTCTGGCACCGCATGGGCTACGAAACCTCGGTGGTGCTGGAGCCCCTGCCCCAGGCCGAAGAGCGGTTCCTGAAGCGCGAGGTGGTGGAAATCCCCGTGCAGATCAACGGCCGGGTGCGGGCCCGCATTGAGATTCCGCGGGACGCCGACCAGGACACCACCCTCCAGATCGCCCTCCAGCATCCCCAGGTGCAGAAGTATGTAAAGGGCAAAACCCTGCGGAAGGTGGTGTTCGTGCCGGGTCGGCTCCTGAACCTGGTGGTGTAATGGATCTCAACGAACATACCCTTCTCATCACCGGCGGGGGCAAGAAGCTGGGCCGGTTCTTCGTGGAGCGCTTCCTGGCCGAAGGGGCCGGGCGCATCGTGGCCACCTGCTGGCACTCCTGTGATACCGTGCCCCAGGACCCCCGGGTTACCGTGATCCGCCAGAATCTGATGGAAGAACGGGCCGCCGAGAACCTGGTGGCCGAACTGGACCGCCGCGGCCTCCAGGTGGACATCCTCATCAACAACGCCGGCGTCTTTGATCCCACCGACCTGGCCCACCTGACACCGGGCCACTGGCGGAAACTCATGCACATCAACCTGAAGGCGCCGTACCTGCTCTCCGTGCTCCTGGGGCTCCGCATGAAGGAACGCGGATGGGGCCGCATCGTGAACATCGCCGATGTGTGGGGCCTGAAGCCCTTGAAGGGCCGCTCCGTGTACTCGGTGAGCAAGGCCGCCCTGGTGATGGCCACCCGGTCGCTGGCCATAGAACTCGCCCCCGAAGTCCGGGTCAACGCCCTGGCCCCGGGCCCTGTCTGGTTCCCGGAGACCATGACCGAGGAGGAGAAACGGCGGGCCGTGGACCGGGTGCCGCTGCAGCGCAAGGGCGAGCCCGAGGAACTGTTCCAGGCCCTCCGGTTCCTGCTGGAGGCCCCCTTTATGACCGGCGTCGTGCTGCCCGTGGACGGCGGCCGCCACCTGCGCTGAGCGCCGCCTTACAATAGCCGGAAATGGGCGGCATCTGGCTGTTCCTGCTCCTGGCGCAAACCGTAAAGGTGGCCTTCCTGCACCACGGCAACCAGAGTTTCGCCGATAACGGCGCCTATGCCCTGGTGCCCGGCGACCCCGGCTATGTCGGCAACAGTTTCCACCGCACCGTGGATACCCACCTGGCCTACGGCGTGCCCGCCGAGTTCCACATTTCCGGCACCCTGCTGCAATCCTACCTGTGGAACCGGAATGACCACGGCCTCCTGGATAAACTCCGGAACCCCCTCCTTGACCTGGTGGGCGGCAGCTACGCCGAAAACATCCTGCCCTACGCCGAGGAGGCCATGAACCGATGGTCCTTTCAGTATGTCCAGCACCTGTACGCCACCGGCCTCAAGCCCGTGGGCCGGGCCGATGAACCCACGGTGGTGTGGATCCCGGAACGGGTGTGGAAGAACGAGAGCCAGATGCCCTATTCCCTCATCGCCGTGCTGAACCAGGTGTACGGCAAAATGGGCCACACCACCGACGGCCAGCTCGTATGGATCCCGCCCCTCATCTTGCTGGACGACAATGTGCACGACTGGTACGATCACACCTTTCCCGACGGCACCCCGTGCCACAACCCCTTCAAAATCCACCAGATGCTGGACAGCCAGGGCAACCGGGTGTTCGTGGCCTTCATCAGCCGCACGGCCCGCGACCAATGGGTGTGGAACGATGTGTCGGCCCCGGGCAACCCCCTGAACAGCCTGCTGTGGAACCTGCACGACGACCCGGACCAGGAGCAGGTAGTCGTGTACGCCGACGACTGGGAAAAGGCCGCGGGCGTCGCCGGCTGGGACTTCGGCCAGCCCGGGGTGCCGGCCAACTCCTACGACCACAACATCGCCTGGGCGGCCTCCCAGCCGTGGATCCAGCCCGTGTACCTCTCCCAGGTGGCCAAGTGGTGGGGCTTAGACCGGATCTACGACGCCGATCCCCTGAACGATCCACCGGTGATTGACATCGCCTACGGCACCTACCCCGAACTCCACGAGTGGACCGGCGGCTCCTACGACAACTGGTACCACGATTTCCAAACCACCCAGGCCTTTGACTGCGGCCTGGCCCCGGACCGGAACGCCAACAGCCTCCAGGGCGATTACGAAGACCTGTGGAAAATCGCCTATGAGGCCCTGGAGCCCCTGGCCGGGCCCGACACCGCCCTCGCCCTGGTGGGGCGCATGGTGCTCATGGGCATGCTCTACGAGACGGCCTGGCACGACGGCCCCGGCGGCCCCCTGAGCGGCTGGGGCCGCAACCTGTGGAACCACAGCCGGTACGGTGCCCTGTGGGCGCGCCTGCAGGCCTGGCAAAACGCCT
>WGAB01000212.1 GCA_015489295.1 Caldifarciminota bacterium | reverse complement strand
CAGGATCACCGGCCGCAGGGAGAGGGTGTGGGCGCAGATCGGGGTGACCAGCATCACTTCCATTTCGGGATACACGATGGGTCCCCCGGCCGCCAGGTTGTAGGCCGTGGAGCCGGTGGGCGTGGAGATGATCACGCCGTCGGCCTTGTATTCCCCCAAAAACTCCTGGTTGTACCACACCCGGATGTGGATGAGCCGGGCCGCGCCGGTGGCCGTAATCACCATGTCGTTCAGGGCGGTAAACACCCGGCCCCGATGGGCCACCTCCAGGGTCATCCGGGGTTCCAGGGTGTACTCGCCCTGCATCAGGGCCTCCACGATCCGGGGAATCTCCCGGGGGGTGTAGACGGTCAGGAATCCCAGCCCACCCAGGTTGATGCCCAGGACCGGCTTCCCCCGGGCCAGGCGGGCCGCCCGTAGAAAGGTGCCGTCGCCGCCGAGGGCCAGGATCACATCGGCCTCCTGAGCCAGGGCCTCGTCGGGCACCACCCGGTCTGCGTCGGGCCGCGCGAGCTCCTGGTCGGTGGCGGTCAAAAGGAGCGGTGCGGGCGCCCGTTGCCGGAGCTCCTCCAGGGTCGCCCGCACCTGGGGACGTTTCACGTTCAGCACCACCCCAATGTGCCGCAGCGGGGGGGTCAGGCTTTGATCTTGCGTCGTCTCAGGCCCTCCCATTCCACCACCAAACTGGCCACCACAAAGATGGACGAATAGGTCCCCACCACCACACCGATGGTAAGGGCCAGGGCGAAGTCAAAGATCACCGGCCCGCCGAACACCAGCAGGGCGATCAGCACCAGCAGCGTGGTCAGCGAGGTGATCACCGTCCGCGAGAGGGTTTCGTTGATGCTCCGGTTGAAGATCTCGATCAGCCGCTCGAGGGGCGTTTTCGGCGTAATGCGCTTGCTGTTCTCCCGGATTCGGTCTGAGACCACGATGGAGTCGTTGATGGAGTACCCCACGATGGTCAGGAAGGCCGCCACGATGGCCGAGGTCACCTCGCGGTTCAGCAGGGTAAAAATGCCCAGGGTGATGAACACGTCGTGGAACAGGGCCAACACCGCGCCCACGCCGAACTCGAAGTTGAAGCGGATGGTAATGTAGATCAGCATCAGCAGGAGGCCGATGCTGATGGCCCAGATGGCCTGGCGCTTGATCTCCTCGCCGATGCGCGGCCCCACCTTCTCGGTCCGGTCGATCCGCACCTTGACCTGGTACTTCTCTTCCAGGGCCTTCTGGATTTCGGAGGGGTCCACATCCTCCTTGTACTTGATCAGGTACTCGTTGGCCTCGCCGAAGTTCTGGACCTCGGCCCCGCTGATCCCCAGTTCGGCCACCACGGCGCGGATCTTGGCGATGTCCAGGTGGGGTTCCACGTGGATCTGCACCAGGTTGCCGCCTGTGAAGTCGATCCCGTACTTGGGTCCGCCGTGGAGGATCAGCACCACGAGGCTCAGAAGGATCAGGGCACCGGAAAAGGCGAAGGCCCAGCGCCGTTTCCCCATGAAGTCAATGTTCGGTTGCTTAAAGAATTCCATGGTTCTTCTCCTCAGATCTTGATCCGCTCTGCGTGTTTGACGCCGATGAGGTAATCAAAGATCACGCGGGTGACGAAGATGGCCGTGAAGAAGCTCACCACGATGCCCAGGGAGAGCACCACGGCAAAACCCCGGATCGGGCCAGAACCGTAGCGAAGCAGCACCAGGGCCGCAATCAAGGTGGTGAGGTTGGCGTCCAGGATGGTAATGGTCGCCCGCTTGTAGCCGGTATCCACGGCCACCCGTAGAGACTTTCCGGCCCTGAGTTCCTCGCGGATGCGTTCAAAGATCAGCACGTTGGCATCCACGGCGATCCCCACGGTCAGGATCAGACCGGCCATGCCGGGCAGGGTCAGGGTTGCGTGAAAGCCCACGAGGAGCGCCAGGATAAAGAGGAGGTTGAGGAACAGGGCCAGGTCGGCGATCCAGCCCGCAGTCCGATAGTAGATGCCCATGAAGAGCACCACTGCCAGGAACCCGATGACGAGGGCCACCATTCCCCGGTGGATGCTGTCGCTGCCGAGCAGCGGCCCCACGGACCGTTCCTCCAGTACC
>WGAB01000211.1 GCA_015489295.1 Caldifarciminota bacterium | reverse complement strand
TGGTTGTTGGTGAGGATGTAGTAGTAGCCGTCCTTTTTGAGGAAGATGAAGCCGGAGCCCAGGCTCCGGGTCCTCTCCGGCATGGGCGGAAAGTCCTTGAAGAACTCCCGGAAAAACTCCTCAAAGGGGCTTCCCTGAATGGGCGGATGTTTGAACACATGCTCGGTGGACACGTTGACCACCGCGGGAACCACCGCCTCAATGGCCTTGGCGAAGGGACGTTCACAGCCGGGGGGTGCCGGCACCCCGGGGCTCGGGGTCAGGGTCACGGTCGCGGTATCTTCTGCCTCGGTTCTGGCGTGCCATCCGAGTTCGGCCGTGAAGATCACGCCCAGCACGATGCCGAGGGCGAGCATGCTGACGGCCAGGATCGCGCGTTTCAGCATGTCCCAACACCTCCTTTTGGTTTAAAACCCCGTGCCGAACTGCACATGGGGCATCCATTTCCGATCGTTGATGCTGTAAGCCAGGTCAAAGCCCACCACCCCCATCATGGGCACCTCCATGCGGATGCCCACGCCCACGCCCTTCTTCAGGCGCCAGGGGTCAAAGTAGGTGATGTTCTCCCAGGTGTTGCCGATATCCAGGAAGCTCAGCAGGTACATGCTTTCGGACACCCGGTACCGGGCTTCCAGGGTGAGGATCCCGAACACCCGGCCGCCCACGTTCGGCGGGGTTTCGATGGGAGTGATACTGCGCCAGGAGAAGCCGCGCAGGCCGTAGGGCCCGATGTCCCCCAGGTAGAACCGCTCGTAGAAGGGCACATCCGAGAGTTTCCGCAGCCCACCCAGGTACCCCAGCCGGAGCAGGGCCATGCCGATGTACTTCTTTTGCCAGTTGGCGTACACCGAGAAGTTGGCCAGGTGCTTGTGGTAGTGCACATCCCCGAGCAGCGGCCCTCCGGCGAAGTCCAGGCGGTACGAGGCCCGAAGCCCCTGGGTGGCGTTGAAGATGCGATCGCGGGAATCGTAGGTGATGCCCGTGGAGATCTTGGAGGTCCAGCGGTACTCGTCCTCCACCCAATCCCGCAGGGAGGGGAGGTGGCGCAGGGTGTCGGCGATGTTGAACACCCGGATCATTTCCAGCTGATACCCCACGGTGGCACGCCAGTAGTCGTTCCACAGGCGCTGGCCGTAGGTGATGGACCCGCCAATGCGGCGGGTGCTGTACTCGGGCAGGTAGGTGGTGAGATCGTGGCCCTCGATCCCCAGCGATCGGGGCTTGCCCAGGAGGTAAGGCTCCGTGAAGCCCAGCTGCACGTTCCGGCGCCGGGAGCCGTATTCCACCAGAGCGTTGACCTGCTGGCCCCGGCCCAGGAAGTTGGGGTTCTGCAGGTTCAGGTACAGGGAGGGGCCGTAGGTGGCCGAGTAACTCGCGCCGATCCCCATCTGGCCCGTGGGCTTTTCCTTGACCTCGAAAATGACGTCCACGAAGCCCGAGTCCTCGGTGGGAGCGAAGTTGAGCAGCACGTTCTCGAAGTAGTTCAGGTAAAACAGGTCGCGCTGGCTCTTGACCGCCAGGTACCGGGAGAAGTAGTGGTTGGGCAGAAGGTCGATTTCCCGCCGGATCACACTCTCGTAGGTTTTGGTGTTGCCCACGATGTTGACCTTTCGCACCTTCACCCGCTCACCCTCGGAGATATGGAACACCACATCGATGATGGAGTCGTTGCGAAGCCGTTCCTCAGGCACCACCTGCACGTAGAGGTAACCGGAATCCCCGTACAGGCCGGCGATGGTGGCGATGGCCTCCTGGATCCGGTCCTTGCGATACACCCCGGGCACGTAGGTACTTTTGCCGATGAGTTTCTTGAGCAGTTCGGATACCGGCGGTCGGTCGCGGCGGAGGTCCACGTGCTGCCGCAGGACCTCGGTGCTGAACACCCGGTTGCCGGCGAAATCGGTGTTGCCGAACCAGTAGCGGGGCCCCTCGGTGAGGTACACGGTGATGTAGAGGCCGTCGTCACGGTAGTCAAAGTGGGTGGAGTCCACCCGGGCCTTGGGAAAGCCGTGCTGCTGGTAGAACTCCACGATGCGTTCCAGGTCGCGGGGCCACTCCTCAGGCAGGAACCGGGCCTTGCGGTACCAACGTTTTTCCCGGTTTTTCAGGAGGACCTCCAGAACCTCGTCGGAAAAGTGCCGGTTCCCCACGATCTCGATTTTGCGGATGGGGTACACCTTGCCCTCTTCAATGTGGAAGATGAGATCGGCAAAGCCCTGGGAATCGGGAGGAGTGATTTCGTAGGTGACCCTGGCCCGGGTGTACCCTCGAGTGTGGTACAGGCCCTCGATGGTCCGTTGCCACCGGGCCAGGCGCTGGAACGAGAGGTACATGCCCCGGCGGGCCTTGAGGGTGTCCCGCAGGGTTTTCGAGGAGATGGCATGGTTCCCTTCGAATACCAGGTTGCCGAGGCGAGGGTTTTCCTGAACCTTCAGCACGATGCGGGCGTTGCCGGAGGGGGTGAGTTCCACGGTTACCGAAAGGTCCTGAAACAGGCCGGAACGGTACAGGCGACGGAGTCCTTCCCGTACGGTTTCCAGGTCAAAGGAGCTGCCAGGGGTGATGCCAAAGCGGTTCAGGACGCCTTCCTGGGAGTTCCAGCGGAGCCCTTCGACGGTAACGGATTGGGCGGTCCATCCGAACAACAAAAGTCCTACCCACACGAGTACGTTCATGGCCGTCCCTTCCCGGATTTTGCGCGGTTGTGGGGGATGTTACAGCCCTCCCGTGGTCTCGGCCAGGAGGTCTTCCACCTCCAGCTTGAGCTGGTCATCCTGTCGGGCCACCACCACCCGGTTGCCCTCCCGGACCTCGCCCTTGAGGAGGGCTTCGGACAGGGGCTCTTCGATGTACTTTCGGATCACCCGCCGCAGCGGCCGGGCGCCGAACTCCGGATCATAGCCCTTTTCGGCCAGGAACCGCCGGGCCTCGGGGGTCAGGCGCAGGGTGATGTTCTTGTCGTACAGGCGTTTTTGCAGGTTGCCCACCAGGATGTCCACGATCTTCTCGATGTCGGCGAGTTCCAGGGGCCGGAAGATGATGATCTCGTCGATGCGGTTCAGGAACTCCGGCGGCACGATCTTCTTGAGCTCGCCGCGCAGCAGGGCCTGGATCTGCCGGAAATCCAGTTCCTTGTCCGAGGTCTTGAAGCCCAGCGACTGCGACTTCTTGATCTCCCGGGTACCGATGTTGGAGGTGAGGATGATCACGGTGTTCCGGAAGCTGACCTTGCGGCCGTAGGAGTCCGTCAGCACCCCTTCTTCCAGGATCTGGAGCAGGATGTGGAACACATCGGGGTGGGCCTTTTCAAACTCGTCGAAGAGCACCACGGAGTACGGTTTCCGCCGGACCCGTTCGGTGAGCTGGCCGCCCTCTTCGTAGCCCACATAGCCAGGCGGTGCGCCGATGAGCCGCGACACATTGAACCGCTCCATGTACTCGGACATATCCAGCTCAATGAGGGCGTCCTCGTCGCCGAACAGAAACTCGGCCAGGGCCTTGGCGGTTTCGGTTTTGCCCACGCCGGTGGGGCCCAGGAAGATGAAGGAGCCGATGGGCCGCCGCGGATCCTTGATGCCAGCCCGCGACCGGCGGATGGCCCGGGCCAGAGCCTGGATGGCCTCGTCCTGGCCCACGATGCGCTTTTTGAGCTCCTCTTCCATGTGGATCAGGCGGGCCTGCTCGTTCTCGCCCACCCGCACCAGGGGGATGCCGGTCCAGCGGGACACCACCTGGGCCACATGGTCGGCGGTCACCTGCAGGGCTTCGCTCTCGGCCAGAAGCCGGCGTTTCTTTTCGGCGATCCGGTGCTCCAGGTCCTGTTCCCGGTCGCGGAGCTTGGCGGCCTGCTCGAACCGCTGGTTCCGAACGGCCTCCTGCTTGAGAGCACGGATGTGCTCCAGTTCCCGCTTGTACCGTTCCAGCACGTCGTCGGTGGCCCGGGAAGAGAGCTTGACCTTGGCGCCGGCTTCGTCCAGCACGTCGATGGCCTTGTCGGGCAACTGACGGTCCTGGATGTACCGGTCCGAGAGCTTGGCTGCCGCCTCGATGGCCTCGTCGGTGTACCGGACGCCGTGGAAACTCTCGTACTTGCCCTTGAGGCCCCTCAGGATCTCGATGGTCTCCTGGACCGTGGGCGGTTCCACGATGATGGGCTGGAACCGGCGTTCCAGGGCACCGTCCTTTTCAATGTACTTGCGGTACTCCTCCAGGGTGGTGGCACCGATGACCCGGATGAGGCCCCGGGCCAGGGCTGGCTTCAGGATGTTGGAGGCGTCGATGGCGCCTTCGGCGGCGCCGGCCCCCACCACGGTGTGGAGCTCGTCAATGAAGAGGATGACCTCGGGCGCCTCGGCGGCCTCGTTCACGATGGCCTTGAGGCGTTCCTCAAACTGGCCCCGGTATTTGGTGCCGGCCACGATGGCCGCCAGATCCAGGGCCAGGATACGCTTGTCCATGAGCACCTCGGGCACCTTGCCCTCCACGATGCGCTGGGCTAGGCCCTCCACGATGGCGGTTTTGCCCACGCCGGGTTCGCCGATGAGCACGGGGTTGTTCTTTTTCCGGCGGGACAGGATCTCGATCATGCGCTCGATTTCCTTTTCCCGGCCGATGACCGGGTCCAGCTTGCCCTCGCGGGCCAGGGCCGTGAGGTCGGTGGAAAACCGCTCCAGGGTGCGCACGTTCTTTTTGGAGCGGCCGGAGCCCTGTTCACCGGGCTCCCGGGCGCCGATGGCCCGGAGGGTTTCCTCCATGATCACGTCCAGGTCCATCCCCAGGGCCACCAGGATCTGGGCGGCCATGCCCTTGCGCTCGCGCAGGAGCCCGAGGAGCAGGTGTTCGGTGCCGATGTAGTTGTGGTTCAACCGACGGGACTCCTCCATGGCGAAGTGGAGGGCCCGGCGTGCCGAGGGGTTGAGCGGCAGGTCGGTGGGCGGCACCCGGTGCTTGCCCGGGGGCACCATTTCTTCCACCGCCTGACGCAACTCGTTGAGGTCTAAGCCGAGGTTGGCCAGCACGTTGGCAGCGACGCCTTCGCCGATGCGGGCCAGCCCCAGCAGGATGTGCTCGGTGCCCACAAAGTTGTGGGACAAACGGAGGGCCTCCTCGCGGGCCAGGAACAGCACCCGCTTGGCTCGCTCCGTGAATCGCTCGTTATAGTACACAGATTTCGCCTCCCTCCGTGCTGGTTTTTATGCTCCCTGAGCCAGGAGCAGGCCTTCCAGTTCCCGTTCCATCTCGGTAAAGGAGCGGGCGAAGGTACCCAGTTCTTTGGCATGGGCCTTGCGGTACCGCTTCAGCAGATCCAGGGCCTCCTGGTAGCGTCCCTGGGCCTTCAGGGCGGTGGCCTTTTTCAGGGTCAGCAGGGCCTGGAACGAAGGAAAGTCCACCAGTTTCTCGGCCTCTTCGTAGTACGAGAGGGCCCGGGCCGGATCCCCCTGGTCCAGCGCGATATCCCCCAGCTTGTTGAGGGCAAAGCCCTTCAGGTAGGGGTCCTCGGGCTTGGCGCGGAGGAATTGCTCCAGGTAGTCGCGGGCCTTGTCCTCGTCGCCGAAGTTCAGGTAGTGGGTGCCAAGGTAGTAGAGGGCGGCCTTGCCCTCCGGCGTGCCCGCGTACTGTTCGGACAGGTTGCGGAACAGGGGAATTGCCCGGGTAGTATCCCCCGTGGCCAGCAGGGTGACGGCCTGCAGGTAGGCCAGTTGGCTTTCCGGGTTCGGCCTCGGTCGGTTCATGGTCTGGAACACGACGATGGCGGCGAGCACGAGCAGTGCACCGAGAGCCCAGTAGGTGCGCTCCGGCTTTTCCGTGAAGTACCCCAGGATCCGCATCAGGAAATCGCGGATCGGATCCTTTCTCAGTTCCTGTTTCGTGATGTGTGCCATTTTTTCACCTGCCCCAATTATACCTTAGTCGTCGAGGGGGTGTCAAGCCGTCGGAGGCCCAAAGTTTGCCGAAATTTCAAGGGTTTCGCCGTCCCCCTCCCTTAACCTACGCCACCCGACCAAGATAGTCAAGTAATTGCTGCAGGTCCTCGGGCAACGGGGCCTCCACCTCCACCCAGGAGCCGTCGCGGGGATGACGGAACCGCAGGCGCCAGGCATGAAGGGCCTGCCGGGGCATGATCTGCAGGATCTCTTTGACCTGCTCCCGGTACCGCGAGGGCACCCGGTGAAAGATCTTGCGCGGGTCGCGCCCTCCATAGGTGGGGTCCCCGATCACCGGGTACCCCAGGTACTCGAAGTGCACCCGGATCTGATGCGTGCGGCCGGTTTTCAGCGAAACCCGCACCGCGGAGGCCAGGTCGCCGAAGCGCTGGAGGACCTCGTACTCTGTGATGGCGGGCTTGGAGGCGAAGGGCGTTACGGCCATGCGTTTCCGGTCGATGGGATGCCGGCCGATGGGCGCCTCGATCACGCCCTCGTTTCGTTCCAGGTTGCCCCACACCACGGCCAGGTACTCCCGGCGGGCCACCTTTTCGGCCATCTGGCGGGCCAGGTTCCGCACCGCCCGGTCCGAGAGGGCCACCACCATGACCCCCGAGGTTTCCTTGTCCAGCCGGTGCACGACGCCGGGCCGGGTTTTGTCCGAGGTGGTAGGCAGATCCGGATAGCGGGCCAGCAGGGCATTGATGAGGGTGCCGTCCAGGTTGCCCTTGGCCGGGTGCACCACCATGCCCGCCGGCTTGTTGATCACCACCACATCCTCGTCCTCGTACAGGATGGGCACCGGGATCTCCTGCGGGCGGATCTCCAGTTTGTCGCGCACCTCAAATTCCGCCACGATGTGGTCGCCCGCCTTCACGCGGTACCCGGGTTTGGGGGCCGGCTGGCCGTTGATCCACACCTTCCCCTCCTTGATCAGGCGGTCCACCTGGCTCCGGGTAAGCCCGATGCCCGAGATCACCAGATACTGGTCCAGGCGCATGTGGGCGTTCTTTTCCGACACCACCCGCTCAAACCGTTTCCACATGACAGGGGGAATTATACCGAGGGCCGACGGGGGCCGGCGCGGCGCCGGAAGTCCCGCACCCGCTGGATCTGGAAGGTTTCAAAGAGCAACCGGTACCGGGCCCGGAGGGCCCGGTTGTAGGCCTCCTGGCCGGGGCCCCGGGGCTGCCAGGCCGGGCTCAGCCGTTGTAACGCCCGTTCCAGTTGCCAGTGGTGCAGGAACAGGCGGCCGTGCAGCGCCAGCACCGGCTCCAGATAGGCCGGTGGAAACAGATCGGGCGCAAGGGCCTGTCGGGCCAGGGCGGAATCCACCAGCAGGCTGTCCACCTCGGTGTAGGCCAGCACGGTTTCCAGGGCCTTGCCTTTAAGGCCCAGCGCCTTGAGTTGCTGTTGCCAGGCCCGGGCCCCCACCACGGTGCGGCCCTCCAGGCTGTCTAAGGCCGGTGGGGCCACGCCCAGGCGGTGCAGTTCCTGCAGGGTGGCCGCGTCCAGGGTGTACACCAGGGGCCGATACACCTGCTGCTGGAACACATTCTGCATGAAAAACAGGCCGAAGAAGGAGAGCACCCCGGCCGTAAGGGGGGTGACCACCCATCCCCACACGATTCGGCGGATCACGGAGAAGTTCAGCGCCCGTCCGCCACCCTTGGCCAAGCCGATGCCGATGACGCCGCCCACCACCGCCTGGGAGCTGGATACGGGCACAAGCGGGATCGTGGGCAGGTGCAATTGCATGAGCAGGTGTTGCAGGCTGCGGGATGCGAACATAAAAAGCACCAGGGATTCGGCCGCCACCACAATCCACGCGTCAATGGGCGAGAGTTTCATAATCTCGTTGCCCACGGTCCGGATCACCCGGTGGGAATAGGTGAGGATCCCGACGGCGATGGCCAGCCCGCCGACGAGGAAGAGCACCTGGATCCGGCTGAGATGGACCAGGGACCCCAGCCGGACCTCTGGAAAGGGATTGGACCCCACGAACACACCCATGACATTGGCGATGTTGTTGGCCCCCAGGCTGTAGGCGCCGAAGGCGGCGATCAGCAGCAGGGCCACCCGGGTGTAGAGGTCCAGGTCCAGCAGGTGGATCCGAATCCGATAGATCAGGACCCGGGCCAGCCGCACCCCCAGATAGGCGAAGGCGGCGGTGAGCACCGGCGAGGCGACCCAGGTGGTCAGGATCTTGAGGAGCGTGGGGCGGTCAATGGGCAATCCCACGAAGAGGTCCCAGCCCACGATGGCCCCCACGATGGCCTGGGTGGTGCTCACGGGCAGGCCGATGCGGGTCATCCAGGCCACGGTGATGGCGGCCGCCAGAGCCACGGTAAAGGAACCGCCCAGGGCGTTGACCGCGCCGAGTTTGCTGTAGGTATGGGCCGGGCCGGCGCCCCCGATCACGGCTCCGAGGATCACGAACACCGCGGCCACCGTGGCCACGAGGGTGAACCGGAGCATCCGGGTGGCCACGGCGGTGCCGAAGACATTGGCGGCGTCGTTGGCCCCCAGGGACCAGCCCAGAAACAGACCGCTGGACAGGTAGAACCAGACCATGCTATACCAGGCGTTTGATCACATAGATGGACAGGCGGTCGCCCACATCCTCGGCCCGGTCCGCCAGATCCTGGATAAAGGAGATGAAGGTGCGGAGGTGCATCTTGTGGCTGAGCCGCAGATCGGTTCGGCCGAAGATCTGGCGTTTGAGCTTCTCCCCCACCTTGTCGGATTCCTTTTCGTAGAACATGATGCTGGCGATGTGGTTCCGGACCGCGGCAATGTCCTTGAAGTAGGCCCGGACCGCGGCCACCATCTCC
>WGAB01000210.1 GCA_015489295.1 Caldifarciminota bacterium | reverse complement strand
GGGGAAGGTGGTGGTGTACTCGCCGGCCCAGCCCCAGTACTGCAACTGGTGGTCGATTTCCGGCCCGGAGGAGTGGTTGGGGTCCATGTCCACGATCAGGTACTGGGTGCCCTGGCGGTACACCGTGAAGGTTCCGGCTCGGTGGTCGTTGGCCGGGTTCTGGTCGCCGGTTAAATCGGTCCAGGCTGTATCGTGGTATACCGTGGCCGGGTCGGTGTAGTAGAAGGTGTGGCTCGGGAAGGTCACCTGAACCGTGTTGCCGGGGGCCAGGTTGGACACCGTGCTCACGGCCGAGTAGATCCGCTGGCCGTTGGGCGTGGCGATCACAAAGTACACATCAAAGGTTTCGGTGTAGCTGCCGTTGTTGGTGACCTCCACCTGCGGGGTGACGGTTTGGGAGGTGGTGCTGTTCACCGTCAAAGTGTCGGTCGGGGCCAGGATGCTGCTGACCAGCACATCGTGGTTGTACGATTGAATGGCATTGACCGCCGCCAGGGCGTCAATGCGGCCGGTGCCGTAGGCCGAGTCCTTGCCGGTGATGCCCCGGTCTATGCTGGTAACCTCCAGGATGGAGTCAATTTCCACCGGAGTAAGGGCCGGGTCTTTGCTCAGCATCAGCGCCACGGCTCCCGACACATGGGGCGTGGCCATGGAGGTGCCGGACCAGCCGCTCAGGTAACCGGTGTTGTTCTGGTAGTCCAGGGAGGTGATGTTGACGCCCGGGGCCGACACATCGGGCTTGATCAGGCCCTTCTTGCCGGTGGGGCCCACATAGGGGTAGTCGTTGTAGCCGCTCACACCGACCCAGGTGACCCCGCCACGGGAGGAGAAAGAGGCGATGTTGTCGTAGGAATCCGTGGCACCCACGGTGATCACGCTGGACTGCGACCCATTGGAGCCGTTGGCGGCCTGGTCGGGGTGTTTCCAGGGCGAGGGGATGTCGCCCGGGGTATCCACATTGTCGGGGGCGGCATCGGGACAGGAGTTGTAAGGGTCACTCAAGTCGCCCTCGTTGCCGGCCGCCGCCACCCACACGATGCCGGCGGCCAGCACATTGTCGGCCACCTGGCGCCAGGTCTGGCGGTCCGGGTTGTACCGGTGGCACCAGCCGATGGAGGCCGAGAGCACATCGGCCCCGTTGTCCAGGGCGTATTGCACACCCTCCCATACATCGGATTCATAGCCGCCTCCTGAGGAGTTCAGGATCTTCAGGGCCATGATCTGGGCGTCGGGGGCGACGCCGGTCTGGGTGCCCGCGGTGCCGTCGCCGGCCACGGTGCCGGCCACATGGGTCCCGTGCCCCTGATCGTCCATGGGGTCGCCGTCGTTGTTGTAGAAGTCATAGCCGTGAACATCGTCCACATACCCGTTGCCGTCGTCATCCACACCGTTGTTCGGAACCTCGCCGGAATTGGTCCACACATGGTCGGCCAGGTCCACATGGTTGTAGTTGACCCCGGTGTCCAGCACGCCCACCACGACGCCCTGGCCGGTGTAGCCCTGGGCCCATACATCGGGGGCGTTGATCTGGCTCACGCCCCAGGCGATGGCCTTGGTGCGGGGTGGTGTCCACGGGGTTTGGGAGTGGTCGCGGACCGAGGGCCGGGGCTTGATCTTCGGGGCCTTGGAAAGGAGCACATAGCGCTCGGGGTTGTACCGTACATAGGCCACTTCCGGCCGCTGAGCCACCGCCCGGATCACTTCAGGGGTCGCCTGAAAGGCCACCACATTGGCAATCCACAGGGGACGAATGCGGTGGACTTTGCCCTGCTGTTCCTGGGTGTGCAGATACTGCAGAAGCTCCCGCTGGCTTTCCCGGGCCACGGTCTTGAGCACCTGGATCACATGGCGGCGGGCTTCCTGCTTGGGGAGGTGACGGGTTTCGGCGATCAGGGACTGCGGGTCCACCTGTTCCACCAGCACGGCGTACACCGGAAGCGGGCCCTGCGCGTTCTTCATCGCCTCTTCCAGGTCGGGCGACAGCACACCGGCCTGGAGACCGGTCCATAGCACGATGCCAGCCACGAGCCAACCGTAACGCATCTATACCTCCTCTGGTTTGAAATACGACGCCCTCACTATACGGCTGGCCGCGGCCTCCGAAATCCAATTTTACGGGATGGCAAACCCCGCGGTCATCCACATACGGCCGG
>WGAB01000209.1 GCA_015489295.1 Caldifarciminota bacterium | reverse complement strand
TCGGCCCGGCGCACCTCCTCCTCCGGACCCTGAAGGATGATCTCCTGGCCCCGGACCACGATAGACGCCTTCAGCGCCTGGCGGAGCGCCCGCAAATTGCGCTCCCCCACGCCGGTAAGTCTCAGGGGCTCAATGTGCTCCAGGGTGATCCGCCGCTCCATGGCCGTGCCTTCGGATTGTAATGCAAAACGGCCCTCCCCACGCAAGGAAGGGCAGGGAGGGCCGTAAGACGCTCGGGATCAATCCCGGGGAATTTCCAGGACCTGCCCCGGATAGATGAGGTCGGGATCCCGGATCTTGTCGCGATTGGCCTCGTAAATCCGCGTCCACATCCGGGGGTTGTTGTAGATCCAGGTGAACCCGGCGATCTTCCACAGGTTGTCGCCCGGAATCACCTCAATGGACTTCTCAATGCCGTGGGGAATGTAGAGCACCCAACCGGGATAGATCAGGTTCGGGTCCTTGATCTTGTCGCGATTCGCCCGGTAGATCCGCGGCCAGGCTTTGGGGTTGTTGTAGATGTACCGCATGCCGGCGATCTTGGAAAGGTAGTCGCCCCGCTGCACCGTGTACTCGCTGGGGTACTTGGCAATCTCCGTTTTCAGCTGCTGGATCTCCTGCCGCAGCGCCTGCTCCTTGGGGCTCAGATTGTTCACCTGGGCCCGCACCTGCTGCAGTTCCTGCTGAAGGCTCTGGATCCGGGCCTCCAGCTGCTGCAGTTCGGCCTGGCAGGCCTGCAACTGCTGCTGGGCCTCCTCTTCGGTGAGTTTCTTACCCTCCTGGGCCCAGGCCACCGACACCGTCAAAACCAGCGGAAGAATCCATGCGATCCGTTTCATGGCGCTGCCTCCTCAGTACCCCTGTTCCAGGATCTGGAGCCACTGGTTCAGGGAATCACGCTCGGCCTGCAGTCGCTGGATTTCCTGTTGTTTCGCGGGAATCTGCTTCTTGAGCTGGGCGATCTGGGCTTCCAGGTCCGCGATCTTCTGGCGCGCGCTGGCCACCGCCTGCTGACACTCTTCAATCTGGTTCAGGGTCTCCTGGCTGGCCATCTTTGGGCCACAGCCCGTGGTCGCCACCATGGCCAAAGCCACAACCAGGGGTAGACTCCACCAAAGCCGTTTCATCCGGGTAACCTCCTTATCATCGGTGGGGACAACCAAAGCCCTTCGGCTCGGTGCGTAGTTATACATGGCCCCTCCAGGGATGTCAAGCAGCCCGAATCGCTTAAGTCCGGGAACTGGATAAACTTTCCTTAGGGAGAGGCGATATTGAAGCGTTTCCCATGATTGCCCACACCTCCCATTCTGCCCACCTTGGCTCAGGTCGACCCCCTATAATGAGAACACACGCCCAAGAAATGAACCAAAGGTCACCGCACGGGGCGCAGGAATCCGAGGAGGTGATGGAGGATGTTGAATGTATTGCTCACCCTGGTGACCCTTTGGCCCCAACTCGACCTCGGCGTCGGGTCGGCCGTTCCCCTCTTCCCCCTGTACACCCGGTACCCGGACCACAACAACCAGGTGATCGCGAGGGTTCCCTTTGCGGTTCCTTTCCTGACCCTCTGGTTTGGAGACCACTACGGCGTTGAAATCCGCAATGAGGGGGCAGCCTTCGGTACCGCCTTTCTCAATTCACCTGTAAACCAAGTGGCCGTCTCCGTTCTCGTCCAGCAGTCCAAATTCCTGATGGGAATCGGACCGTTTTTCGCCCTGACCGAACTCGGCGGGTACACCGATCCTCAAGAACAATGGAAAAACTGGGCCTTTGGGCTGGAATGGATGATCGCAAAACCGGACCTCCCCCTGTGGCATGCTCTGAAACTCCGCCCCTGGCTCCGCCTGGGATACATCAATTTCCTGACCACCCCGAAGTGGATCGACGGAGACACCTACTCCATTTATCCCGCCAACGAAATCCGGAATCTCTGGAGCCTTGATCTCGGGGTCGACTTGGTTTTGCCCATAAGGAGGTGAGAGGATGGGTGTGCTCCTGGCCCTTTTCAGCCTTTTCTCGGGGGTTGACATCGGGGCGGGGTCGGCCGTTCCCCTTTATCCCCTCAACACCCGGTATCCGGACCGAAACCATGAGATCATTGCCAAGGTGCCGTTCGCGCTCCCCGTGGTCTCTGCCTGGTTCTCCCATCGGTACGGGCTCGCCTTTCGATATGAAGGGGCGAGTTTCGGGTCGGCGTTCCCTTCCTTTACCCCGGAAATCAGCCTCCTCTTCCTCTACAGGGAAAATTCCATCACCCTTGGGCTGGGCCCCTTTTACGGTTTTACCGAAGTGGCCCCCCTGCCCCCCGACGAAGCCTGGAAAAATCGGACCTTCGGCCTGGACTTCATGCTTTTTGTTAAACGCTTAAGGTGGTGGCATTCCTGGTACCTCTCGCCCTGGCTCCGCCTGGGATACATCAACTTCCTGATGACCCCCAGGGAAACAGACTGCATGATCTCCGGTTTCAACGAACTGCGGAACCTCTTTTGCGTTGACATCGGCATTGACCTCGCGTTCCCCGTTCTGCAGAAAGGGCAGTGAGCGGCACAAGCGGGGGAATCTAACAACAGATCTCAAAAACTCTTCAGGCCGGGGATCAACAAAAACCAGCAAACAAGGCCGTTGAAAGCCTCCCCCTGGCCCTCGGAACCTGAAGTATACTTTGAGGGCTCGCAAAAGGAGGCTTTTCATGCACACCAAACTCTTCATTCCCGGCCCCACCGAGGTCCGGCCGGAGGTGCTCCAGGCCCAAACCCACCCCATGATCGGGCACCGGTCCCAGGCGTTCTCCGAACTCTTTGAAAGCGTAACCGAAACCCTCAGGAATTTGCTCCAAACCCGGGCCGAGGTGCTCATCTTCACCTCCTCGGCCACCGGGGTGATGGAGGGCGCGGTGCGGAATCTGGTGAACCGTCGGCTTCTTTCCACCGTCAACGGCGCCTTTTCCCAGCGATGGGCCCAGATCGCCCGCGCCAACGGCAAGGAAGTGGATACCATAGAGGTCGCCTGGGGCAAGGCCGTCAAGCCCGAGATGCTCGCCGAAAAACTGGAACCCGGCAAGTACGAAGCCGTGCTCCTCACCCACAACGAAACCTCCACAGGCGTCATGAACCCCATCGCCGAACTGGCCCAGGTGGTCCGCGAAAAAAGCCCCGACACGCTGATCCTGGTGGATGCGGTCAGTTCCCTGATGGGGGCGCCGATCGACTTTGACGGCTGGGGGCTGGATGTAGTGCTGGCCAGCACCCAGAAGTGCTTTGCCCTGCCCCCGGGGCTCACCGTGACCCTGGTGAGCGAACGCGCCCTGAAAAAGGCCGAAACCGTGGAACACCGGGGCTATTACTTTGACTTTTTGCTGCAACGGCGGTACTACCAGGAACGCCACCAGACGCCGGCCACCCCGGCCATCTCCCTGCTTTACGCCCTGCAGTACCAACTGCAGCGGATCCAGGAGGAAACCCTGGAGCGCCGCTACGCCCGGCACCGGGAAATGGCCGAGATCGCCCGCGCCTGGGCCCGCAAGCACTTCGCCCTGTTCGCCGAACCCGGCTACGAGTCGCCTACAGTCACCACGATCACCAACACCCGGGGCATCTCCGTAAAGGACCTGAACCAGGCCCTGGCCCAGCGGGGCTTTACCCTTTCCAACGGCTACGGCAAACTCAAGGAGAAAACCTTCCGCATCGGCCATATGGGCGACCTGACCCCCGGGGAACTCCGGGAACTCCTGGCCGCCATCAACGACATCCTGAACCTGGAGGCCTGAGATGGCCCGCATCCTGATCACCGACCCCATCGCCGAAGAGGGCGTGGCACTCCTCAAGCAGGCGGGCCACGAGGTAACGGTGCAGCCCGAGTGGAAGGGCGACCTCCTGAAGGAGCACATCGGCGCGTACGAGGTGCTCATCGTGCGGAGCGCCACCAAGGTGACCGCCGACATCCTGAGGGCCGGCAAACGTCTGCGCATCGTGGGCCGGGCCGGCGTGGGCCTGGACAACATTGATGTGGACACCGCCCGAAAACTCGGCATCCAGGTGGTAAACACGCCCGGCGCCACCACCATCGCCGTGGCCGAGCTTACGGTGGCCATGATCCTCGCCTGCCTCCGGCATCTCTGCGCGGCCCACGCCTCCATGCAGCAGGGCCGATGGGACAAAAAGGCCTTCAAGGGCGCCGAACTCTATGGGAAAACCGTGGGCATCATCGGCTGCGGCCGCATCGGCCAGGCCGTGGCGCAGCGGCTCCAGGCCTTCGGCTGCCGGATCCTGGGCTACGACCCCGTGGTCCAGGAGGCCCCGGGGATCCGGCTGGTGCCCCTGGAAACCCTGCTGAAGGAATCCCAGATCGTCACGCTCCATGTCCCTCTCACCGACGAAACCCGCCACCTGCTGCGACGGGACACTCTGAGCCTCCTGCCCCGGGGCGCCATCGTGGTCAACACGGCCCGCGGCGGTGTGGTCAAGGAAGACGATTTGCTGGAGTTCCTGGAGTCCGGCCATTTGGCCTGTGCCGCCCTGGATGTCTATGAAACCGAGCCCCTCCCTCCGGACCATCCCCTGCGCCGTTCCCCAAGGGTACTCCT
This sequence comes from Caldifarciminota bacterium, assembly GCA_015489295.1. Next base: position 1,750 of record WGAB01000209.1, on the reverse strand, counting down.
CACCCCGCACATCGGCGCCCAAACCCGGGAGGGCCAGGTACGGGCGGCTGTGGACCTGGCCCGGAAGATCGTGGACCTCCTGAAACCATGACCCTGCCCCTTTTACCCTTTCGGGCTCTGCTTCCCTCGCTCCAGCACTTTGAGCCCCAACAGGTGCTCCTGCGGATGGAGCATTTTTACCCCACCCTGAAGGAACGCCAAACCCGGGACGGCTGGGGCACCCTGATCCTCCGATTTGTGGAGGAGGCCGAGGCCCGGGGCGCTGCGACCACGCTTCAGCACTGGCTCCATCAGGGCCTGCTCCTGTCCGACTCCCGGCCCTTCTTCTATCTGCACGAGCACACCTTTGAACTCTTCGGCCACACCTACACGCGCCGGGGCCTATTGGCCCTTTACCGGCTGGGGCTGGACCTTCTGTATCCCCACGAAGACACCTTCCCCGAGGGTGTCCGGTTCCACCTCCATCTCCTGGAAACTACACGCCTGCAATTTGCCCCGGTGATGGTGATCTACCCGGGCGATCCCTATCGGCCGGAAGACCTGAAGGCCGAGGGGCCGCCGGTATTTGAGGGCACCGATGCCTTCGGCCATCGGCACCGGTATGTTCGGGTACAGGTTCCCGAGCATCGGCTCCGGGCCGTGTCCCTCGCGGAAATGGTGCTCGCCGACGGCCACCATCGGGTGGAGGCCGCTGTGGCCTATGCCCGAACCCATGGCTTTCCCTATCTCCTGATTGAACTCATCCCCTACGGCGACCCGGCCCTGTTTGTGCTGCCCACCCACCGGGTGGTGTACGGCGTGGACTTTGAGGCGCTGCGCAGGCGATGCCGGGCCTGCTTTGAGGTGGTACGGTTGCCCGAGGAGAAGGTCTCGCCCCGGGCCATCCTGCTTCGGGAACTCAGGCAATCGCTGGTGCTGGTGCTGCCCTCGGGCACCTTCCTGCTGAAGCCCCTGGAGGCCCTGGACCTGCATATGGCCCATCTGCCTAAGGAGTTCCGGCGGCTCCCGGTGTACCTGCTCCACGACTTCCTCCTGCGGGAACTCGCGCCCCGGGAGGTGGTCTATGTGCGGGAGGTGCGGGAGGTGTACCGGCGGGTGCGGGAGGGCGAAGCCGATGCCGGCTTCATCCTGCCAGCCATGGCCCCGGCCACCATCGCCCGCGTGGCCTGGAAGGGCCTGAAGCTTCCCCAGAAATCCACCGACTTCTACCCCAAACTGGTGGCTGGCCCGGTGCTCTTTTCCATGGATCCGGAGCGGGTGGGTTCATAAAAAATCGGGCCCGGCAGAAGCCGGGCCCGACTACAGTTCACAGCGCTGAAAACGGACTTACCGAAGCACCACGACCCGGAAGACCTCGCGGACTCCGGCTTTCCGATCCTGGAGTTCCACGAAGTACACCCCACCGTGGAGGGGGGTCACCGGCAAACGCAGTTCGTGGCTCCCCTGGCTCAAGGCATAGCGGTGCACCGATCCCACCCGTCGGCCGGCGACGTCCAGGAGCTGCACCCGCACATCCGAAGGGGCACCCAGTGAGGCCCGCAGCACGATCTGATCCCGGACAACAGGGGTCAACAGGGCAAACCGGGGGCGCGGGATCGGAACCTGCACGGCTTCTTCCACGTCCACCGGAACACCCATCCACCAGAGGATCCGGCCCAGGACCGTCTCACGGGAATCGAAGCCGGTCACGTCACCGTTGATGGCCTCAAAGGGGAATCCGAGGAAGGCCACCTTGTAGGAACCCTGGTAG
>WGAB01000208.1 GCA_015489295.1 Caldifarciminota bacterium | reverse complement strand
GGGCGGGGTCCATGGCGGGGAACTCAGCCCTTGACCACGATCACGGGCCGCAGCCGGGCCACCTTGCGCGAAAGCCCGGCGTTGTGCACCACTTCCACCACCTCACTCACATCCTTGTAGGCCTCCGGAATCTCCTCCATCAGGCCCTTCATGGTGTGGGCGCGCACCACAATGCCCCGGGCCCGCAGTTCTTCAATGATGGGGCGGCCCCGGGCCGCCCGCTTGGCGGCCGCCCGCGACAACGCCCGGCCGGCACCGTGACAGGTGGACCCAAAGGACTGCTTCATGGCGGTTTCCGTACCCACCAGCACATAGGAGTTGGTGCCCATGTCGCCGGGGATCAGCACGGGCTGGCCGATGGGGCGATACACCGGCGCCAGTTCGGGATGGCCCTTGGGGAAGGCCCGGGTGGCACCCTTGCGGTGGACCAGCACGGTGCGCTTTTGGCCGTCCACCTCGTGCTCCTCAAACTTGGCGATGTTGTGGGCCACATCGTACACCATGTGGAGCCCCAGGGCCTCGGGCGCCTTTTTCAGGGCCTCGCGGAACGATTCCCGCACCCAGTGGGTGATGAACTGCCGGTTGGCCCAGGCATAGTTGGCAGCGGCCACCATGGCCGAAAAGTAGGCCTTGCCCTCGGGCGACTGGATGGGCACCGAGGCCAGTTGCCGGTCGGGCACTTTGATGCCGTACTTTTCCATCGCCCGGCCCATGGTGCGCACATAGTCGTCGCAGATCTGGTGGCCGAAGCCGCGGGAGCCGCAGTGGATCATCACGGTGATGCCGCCCTTGAAGAGCCCCATGGCCCGGGCCGCGCGGGCATCGTACACCTCTTCCACCACCTGCACCTCCAGGAAGTGGTTGCCTGAGCCCAGAGAGCCCAGCTGGGGCCGGCCCCGCTCGCGGGCGCGTTTAGACACGGCGTCCGGATTGGCCCCCTTCAACTGGCCGTAGGCTTCGGTGCGTTCCAGGTCGGATTGCCAGCCGTAGCCCTTTTCCACCACCCAGGCGGACCCTCGGACCATCACCTCTTCCAGTTCGCGGTTGGACACCTTCACCCGGCCTCCGACGCCCACACCGGCCGGCACATTGCGGAACAGGGCATCGGCCAGGCGGTCCAGGTAGGGCTTGAGGTCGTCCAGCGTGAGGTCGCTCCGCAGCAGGCGCACGCCGCAGTTGATGTCGTAGCCCACACCGCCGGGCGAGATTACACCGGTATCGGGATCCATGGCGGCGACGCCTCCGATGGGGAACCCGTAGCCCCAGTGGATGTCGGGCATGGCCAGGGAGTACTTGAGGATGCCGGGCAGGCTTGCTACATTGGCCACCTGCTCGGGCGCCTGGTCCTTGCGGATCTGCTCAATGAGTTTCTCGCTGGCGTAGATGATGCCGTCCACCCGCATAAAGGGCTTGTACGACTTGGGAATCCGCCAGCGATAGGCATCCAGTTTCTCCAACGGTCCCTGCCAAACCTGTGCCATGTTTTCACCTCCGGGGTTGTGTTTAAATGGTACAACACCGGCACCGGGAGGGTCCGCCGGGTTTCCTGATTTCCAGGAAAGATTTCCCGGAATCTTTCCTTGCGAGAAGGAAAGATTTCCCGTAAAATTGCCCCCGTGGACGGAAACCTTCGTGCCCTCATCCGCCAGAAGATCCTGGACGCTGAAGCCGCCCCGGTTCCCGAGTTCACGCGGCGGGACATCTATGTTCCCCGGGTTCCAGGAAAGGCGGTGGCGGTTATCGGGGTCCGGAGGGCCGGGAAAACCACCTTCCTGTGGCAAATCCTGAAGGAACGCTTAGACCAGGGAACCCCCCGGGCGGGAACCCTGTTCTTCAGTTTTGACGACGAACGGCTGGCCGATCTTCGTGCCCAGGATCTCCATCTCCTTCTGGAAGAGTACTACAGCCTCCATCCGGAATGGCGCGATCAAAAACGGGCCTTGTTTCTGCTGGACGAAATCCAGATGGTTCCAGGCTGGGAACGGTTCCTGCGGCGAATCCTGGATACCGAAAACATAGAGGTGTTCTTTGCCGGTTCTTCAGCACGGATGCTCTCCCGGGAGATCGCCACCAGCATGCGGGGCCGCGCCGTGGAGGCCCGGGTGTATCCCTTCAGCTTCCGGGAATTTCTTCGGCACCGGGGCAAGGAACCCACCGCACCCCTACGTCTCCCCAAGGCCCGGCGCTCGGAACTCCAGCACCTGCTGCTCACCTACCTGGACATTGGGGGATTTCCCGAGGTTCAGCAGGTGTCGGCCCGGGACCGCTGGGACCTGCTCCGGGGATATGTGGACATCGTGCTCCTGCGGGATGTGATTGAGCGGTACCAGGTTACGCGTCCCGTCGCCCTTCGAGCGCTGGTGCGGCATCTTCTGGCCAATCCGGCGGGCCTCTTCAGCATACACCGGTTCTACCGGGACCTGAAGTCGCGGGGAATCGCAGTGTCCAAGGACACCCTGTACGCCTTCCTCTCCTACCTGGAGGACGCCTTTCTCATCCACAGCGTGTTCCTGGCCACCGCCTCGGAACGGCAACGAATGGCCAATCCCCGGAAGGTGTATCCCGTGGATCCCGGATGGATCCCGATTTTCCAGCCCACCGGTTCCCCCGCCCTGTCCAAAGCGCTGGAAACCGTTGTGGCCATCGAACTCCTGCGGCGGGGCGGCCAGCTGTCCTATGTTCGCACTCCAGAGGGGTTTGAGGTGGACTTCCATGTGCTCTGGCCCCAGGGCAAGGAAGAGTTGATCCAGGTGACCCTCTCCCTGGACGACGAAGAGACCCGGCACCGGGAAATTCGGGCCCTGGTATCGGCCTCCCGGATCTTTCCTCGGGCCCGCCGCCTGCTCCTGCCCCTGTACCCTCCTCCACTCGGCATCTCTATACCCCCGGAAATCCACCTGACCACCGCCCTGGACTGGCTGCTGACACCCCCGGAAAACCCGTAAAAAAGGAAACCGTACCCGGCCCAAAATGTAATGGCCAGAACCCGTGATTCTCGTCAAGCCTCTGGTAGAGGAGCATTCAGCCCGAATTTCGACATCTACTGCCGGAAAGAAGAAAGGTTAATGGGCACAAATAACTTTGACATTCTGCAGGAGCAGCCCTACGAATGGTGCTTCCTACTGGGTGAATTTAGAAACGATCCAGGAAGTCTTCAATGACCTGCACATCCTCGTCCTTCAAACCATAAAGGCGGGCGACGAGGTGATTCACCTTTGTTTCCCCCTTATCAAGGCGGGACTGAAGTTGATCGATTTCGTTCTCTGCCGCTTTGAGGAGACCAAGAAGGCGCTGGGCGTCCTCGGGCCGTGCAGGCACGCGTAAGTTCAACAGGTTGTCTACAGGAACGGAAGCACGTTCCTGTATTCCCAGCCACGCTTCAGCCAACCGGGCATGAGGTTCGCTGGGGAAGACGAAGGTGGTGCGGCCAAACTTTATGGCCCAGCGGCCATTTTGCTGAAGCTGAAAGGTGACTTTTTGGGTACGGATGGACCTGGACTTACGCTCACCGGTGATGAGGTGGGTAAAAGGATAAAGATCTACCGGTCCCAGTTCGTAGAGAAACGGTTCCGGAAAAGCTTTTCGCTTCTTCTCCCACTCCCGCAGTTTCCCCTTGGTGTGAGTGAGTTCCTGGGCGAGGTCGGCCAGATCCTGGGCAATAGCTTCCTCGTCCTCGTTTTGGGGAAGGCGGATGGGAAGGTTTTTGATGAATGGGTCGCTGTAAGAGTAAGTGCGGCCCGTGTACACTTTGCTCGTATGCTTCAAGTAAAAGTCCAGCGGCCGTGAGTTTAGCAGGCTTAGTAGAAACCAAGTATTTTCCACTACTTCAGGGTCCACTACGATACCATACACGCCCCCACCGTGTCCGCCTGCCTGAAAAATATAGCCGTGTTGAGTATCGTAGGCCATGTCGGGTGATTGGGAAGCCATCTGCAGCACTATTTTAGGGAGCGCATAGTATTCAATGCTACGCGGGTATGTAGCTCCATACCACATGTGTTCAATTGTTGTACCCTTGCGATAAAGCCCATCCTCGCGATTTCGGAGCTCCCTCTCGTGGCGTTTCACGTACTCCCATGCCCGGGGATAATGCGTATCAAGGAAAGGGCCTGTGTAATCCGTGTGGGCGGCAAACTCGAATTTTTCGCGATAGGGGGTACTGGGGATGAGTTGATACCGGTTATTGATCCGCGTGTAAGGGAAAAACACGTACCAGCCAGCCCAGGCGATGTGCCAGCGCTCTACATTACGCCCAAAAAGCCAGGGCCGCAGCACATCCCGCTCTATGCGTACGGGGTTTCCCCCGCCTTTGGGCTCAAGGACAAGCACATTCCCCTCGTCCTTGAGGAGTCGCAGCACGAGGATACCATCGGCGCTGGTCGACCAACCTTGAAATCCCCCACTTCGGGTAAGTGTCAATTGATACAATCTGTGGGTTCCTACCGCCTCTAACTTGTCAAAAACGGTCCGTTCGTATTCGGGCATCAGATACCACCCCGTGGCGGTCAGGTGCTCCCGCCTCTCAGGGAAGGCGTCCACATGTTCCCCGCGCCTATATGTGTTCTCCCTACGCGCGCGCTCGATCAGGTGTCTCGCCTCATCTATAAGGCGTGCAGGCCCTTCTCCAGGATCGGCAAAGGCACGGGCGGCAATGAACCCCTCCTCCTGAGGCTTGTTCCGACGCTGGACAATGAGAATGGCGGGGTAGTTGAGCGCATCCCGGAATACCCGTGTATCCCGCATGTCAAAAAGGAGGCGGACGTCTGCGTATTGTGGCAGGTTTTCCCGCAGCGCACGGGCGTAGTCGTCCACAAGGAAACGGTCAGAACAGATGAAGCCCAGATAACCACCGTCGGCCAGCCACTCGGTCACCGCTCGCTCAATGAAGGGAATGTACATATCGTAGTTCCCCTCTGCCCAGGCATAGAAGGCTGCCCAATAGCGGCGCAGGAGTTCCGGAATATTCTGGATGCGCACATAGGGTGGATTGCCCACCACATAGTCAAAGCTGAAGTCATTTTTGACCAACAGGGCCAACGCCAGGTGTTCGAAGGCTTTAAGGAAGCGGCCGTCTTCGAATTCCCGGGTGAGTTCCATCAAGGTTTCTCGGAGCCCTTCAAGGGCGGGTTGCACGAAGCGGGCCAGTTCTTGAGCATTGGAGAAGCCTCGATATCGAAACTCATTGGCGAGGATTTCCGGATCCGTTTGCTCTTTGCGAAGAGCCTGGAAAAGGATCTGTAGGACCTGGAAGTATTCCTCCACATTGTTCACCAGCCCGCTGCTTCGCGCCCCCATGAATTGAGGAACAGGTATTCGGACCTCTACGAATTCCTCTTTTGAGTTCTTCCTCTTTCGAGGCATCCGGATTGGCAGCTGCAGGCGAATGTAAGCGATATCCCCTTCGCGCGAGAGGGCCAATTCCGGCATCCCTTTCTGCGTTCTGGGGCTCTCTTGTTCATGTTCTCGAGTCTCTTTTCTAAGGGAGTCTGTTCGGAGAACGGGCAGGTCGGATAAAACCAGAGAAGGATCCCTCTGGACGGCCTTTGCGTACAACGGAAGCAAGTGGGTGGCATAGTTCACCTGGGACATCAGAACGGCAAAGGGATTTATATCAAGTCCTACAATTCGAAGTCCATAAATCAAGTCTTTCAGAACCCGAACCGGGTCCTGCCCTTCCGCTGCCTCAAGGTACCGCCGGAGGGCATGGACCAAGAAGGTTCCAGACCCACAAGCCGGGTCGAGGAGACGGCGGGTGAGAACCCCGGGTCCACGATACCCTATTTGATCCAGGATGAAATCCACTACTTCTGGAGGCGTATAGAACTCCCCCAGAGCTTTCCGGGTTTCTGGGTCAAAATAGGACTGATAAAGAAGCCCAAGAAGATCACCGCGAATCTGTGAGAAGTTAAACTCAAAGACGGCCAGGGCCGTTTCGGCTAATGTCTCATAGAGTGATGAGAAATCAGGTCTTCCGGCGTTTGATACCTCAGGAGCATCACGCCACCAGTCAAAAATATCTTGCTCAAAAAGCGTGGAAAAGGCTTGGTTAGATCCTGCCCGGAAAACCTCCTGGACAGCGTAGACATAGGCAGAAAGGGGAACACGACCGCGCATTTGTTTTTCTTCCAGAGGGCGTTTGAAATCCTTTAACGTTTTCATGTGGGGGAAGCCAACGTCCTTTATCGCCTTGGCCAGAATCAGTCGGGAGAATATGGTATATGCGGTCTCCAGGGAAAACATGAAACGAAAAACTGCGAGCTCTGTCTTCAAAGGGAGAAATTCTTTCCAAGCGCGGGGAATTTTCTTCTTAGAAAGTTTTCGAGCATAGGCTTGTTCCCAGAAACCATAAGCGCCTTGGGCAAAGTTAGACCTCTGCAGGAGAGGGGGAAGGGCTTCCATCAAGGCTTGGGTGAGGCGCCCAAAGGGTGTGTAGTGAGACAGAGCAAAGCGATCAAGGAATTGACGAGCCCCTGGTGAATCAATAGAGGTCACGAAAATGGGATCCTTCTCCGCTTGTCCCAGGGCCTCTTCAACTTCCGGGAGATGCTCCCAGGCCAGCCTTCTACGATGAAGAGCGTGGTATAGATCCTGTGCTTCTGAATCGCTTAATGTTTCCAAGTTCAGAGTTTTGGGAGGAAGAACCAGTCCTCGTTCCTGGTGGACTTCGTAAAGAAGCAAGACTCTACCATTGGTGAGAACCGCCCAGTTAGGCGCCAATTCCTTGACATACCGTTCTAACTGGCTCTGGAAATCTTCAAGCTGTTGGACAGAGGGGCGCTTGAACTCAAACAAAGCCAGAGGTCTTCCCGTGTAGGTACGGAGAACAAGGTCCACGCGACCTCCTGCCACACGCTTTTCAATCCGGATATCCTGGCCGATCTGACCATAACCGAGGGCGGAGAAGAACCCGGCATTGAGGAAAACGGAGAGGAGTTCCTGCTCCGTCCAATTGTCTTGGACGCCCTGAGCAATGCTTCGTGATATGTTTTGGAGATCGTTCATGAGTTCATTTTACGGGGAATCTAAATGCTCCGCAAGATGATGAATAAGAAATCGTCTGGCACCCTGGGATGAGTCACCATCCCCTTGAATCCCTGCGAGGGCGGGTATAACCTACGCTTGATGAAGGGGTTGACGGCGCGGCAGCGCCAGGTGCTGGATTTCATCGTTCGGTATCGGCGGCAGTACGGACGGTCGCCGTCGCTCCGGGAAATCGCCCGGGCCCTGGGCCTCCGAAGCCACAGCACCGTGTATCGCCACCTCCAGAGGATCCAGAAAAAGGGCTACCTGGAATGGCAGGGCGGCCGTCGGGGTGCGCTGCCCGTGGACGCTTGCGCCGACTGTTTGCGGATTCCGGTGTGGAACCTTCAGGAGTTGCCGCCCTACGGCGCCGGCACCCCGGTACGGTTCGTGGAACTCCCCCGCTGGCTCCTGGATGGCCCGGTGGATCCGGACCGCCTGTTCGCCCTGCCGGGCCGCTCCCTGGGCCTGCCCGAGGGCCTGGTGGTGCTGGAACGGACCCCCAAAAGCCTGCGGCCGGGCGACGCGGTGCTGTGTTACCGACCTGAGGCCGGCATCGGGCTCCAGAGGGTACGCCGCCAGGGCACCCGCCTGTTCCTGCAGGACGCCGACCACGGCCAGATCCCCTTAGATCGGCCGGACGCCCGGCCCCTGGTGCTCGGCCGGGTGGTGCTGGCCCTGCTCACAACCCTGCCCGAGGCCCGATGATGCGGCGGCACGGTGTGGTGGACCTGCCCCTGCACTACGGCCGCGCCCCCCGATGGCTGTTTCAGCGGATGGTGCGCCTGGCCGGCGCCATCCTGGAGGCCATCGTGGTGGACCTGGGGCCGGAGGAGGCCCTGCGCCGGCTTCAGGATCCCCTGTGGTTCCAGGCCTTTGGCGCCCTGCTGGGCTTTGACTGGCACTCCTCCGGGCTCTCCACGACCACCACGGGTGCCATCAAGGAGGCCCTGCGACAGCGCGACCTGGGCCTTCTGGTGGCCGGAGGCAAAGGCCGCACCTCCCGCAAAACCCCCCAGGAGATCCAGGCCTACGCGGAACGCTACGGCTTTTCGCCCGAACCCCTGATCCGCACCTCGCGGCTCGTGGCCAAGGTGGATTCCGCCGCCCTGCAGGACGGCTACGAACTGTATCACCATGTGATGGTGTTCACGCCCCAGGGCCGGTGGGTGGTGATCCAGCAGGGCATGAACCCCAAAACCCGGTACGCCCGCCGGTACCACTGGAGTTCCGAGGGCCTGCGGTCCTTTGTGGAGGAGCCCCACACGGGCATTGCGGCCCAGCGGCGGGAACGCGCCGTGCTGAACCTGGTGGCCCGCCGGAGCCGCCAAACCCGGGCCGTGGTGACCGACCTCACCCGGGAGCCGCCGGAGCGCGTGGTACAAGCGTACCGCCGGATCCGCGAGCACCGGTTGCCGGCCCATCACCCCGTGTACCGCGAGGACATCCGGCCGGAAAACCTCTACCGCACCCTGCTCAAAACCTACGAGCGGCTACCCGAGGACTTTGAAACCCTCCTGGGGATCCAGGGCGTGGGGGCCCGCACGCTGCGCGCGCTTTCCATGGTGGCCGATCTGATTTACGGCGCCCGGCCGTCCTTTGAAGACCCGGCGCTGTACAGCTTCGCCCACGGCGGCAAGGACGGCTACCCCTATCCCGTGAACCGCCGGGTGTACGAACGGTCCATTGATGTGGTGGAACGGGCCATCCGCCTGGCCCGGCTCGGGCGCCGGGAAACCTTAGAAACCCTGAAGAAACTTTCGCGGCTTTTCTCGCCGGAACCCGGCGAGCATAGGAGGTGAAGCATGCAACGGTTCTTGTGGTGGAGCCTCCTTCTGGCGGGGCTCGGCCTGGCACAGGCCGAAACCCTGCTCAAGGTTTTGCCCGCCCCAGGCCCGGACCAGGGCCTGTACGCCTGGGGCCTCACCTTTGTGAACGGCCACCTGGTGGTGGGCGACGATTACACCGGCACCCTTTCCGTGGTGGACACCGCCACCGGCCAGGTGCTGGAAACCCTGAGCTTTCCCTATCCCTCCAACCACGGACTGGCCTTTGACGGCGAAGCCCTGTGGGTGGCCCCGTACCGCTGGGACTCCCGGTACCTGTACCGGATGAGCCTCAACGGCACCCTGCTGGACTCCCTGTATGTGCCCGATTTCGCCGCCGGCGACTATGTAGGCGGCCTGGCCTGGGACGGCGAGGCCCTGTGGGTGTCCATCTACTACCCGAACACCTACCCGAACCTGTACCGGGTGGACCCGAATACCGGCGTTGCCGTGGACACGATTCCGGCCGGCGGCCTGCAGCCTTTTGGTCTTGCCTACGGCAACGGCAGCCTGTGGAACGCCATGGACGACAACGACGGCGACCCGGAATGGATCTGGGAACTGGATCCGGCGACCGGCACCCCGCTGCAGCACTTTGAAAGCCCCACCGGCCATCCCCGGGGCCTGGCCTGGGATGGCGAGGCCCTGTGGCTCGTGGCTGCGGCGCCGCCCTCCTGGAACGGCGGCTTCGCCCTGTACCGCATTGACCCCTACGGCCCCGGCACGCCCCGGCTCTCGGCCCCGGTCACCTTCGTGAACTTCGGCCAGGTGACCGTGTCGGATACGGCGTGGTGGGACCTGCAGGTCCAGAACACGGGTACCGCCCCCCTGATCCTGGGCCCGGCGGAAAACAGCGAGCCCGCCTTTTTCCTGGGCAACCCGCTGCCCGACACCGTGCCGGCCGGCGCCACCGAACTCCTGCACTTCGGCTTCGCCCCACAGGCTCCCGGCGCCTATCTGGACACCCTGTGGCTTGCGACCAACGACCCTCTGTGGCCCCGGGTGGGCTTCCACCTGCAGGGGGAGGGCCTCGCCACCGGCCCCCAGATCTTCCTGCCCGAAACCCTGGTGGATTACGGCACCCCGCGGGCCCGGGCCTTCGTGCGCCACTGGCTGCCCGTGGTGAACCCGGGCAACGCACCGCTGGAGATCTACGCCATAGACACCGACCCCGCCGACCGCTGGCGGCTGTGGCCGGAACCGGACCTGCCGCTCACCGTTGCGCCCGGCGACACCCTTCTACTGCCGCTGTGGTACCACGCTGTTCCCCAGCCCGACAGCAACCTCGCCCCCGGCCAGTTGCGCATCGTGAGCAACGACCCTGTCCACGACACCGTCCGGGTGATCCTCCGGGGCGGCTGGCGGGCCGGCGGCCTGGAGGAGGGCGCGGTCATCTGGCAACTCCAGGTGAGCGGCGACCTGTGGACCCACTTCCGGGCGGTTCGGCTGTTTGAAGACCTGAACGGCGACGGGGTTGCCGAGGTGCTGGGCTCCTCGGAGAACGACACCCTGTACTGCGTGAACGGCAACGCCGACGGCACGGCCGAAGTGCTCTGGCGCTTCTCCTACGGCACCACCTACACCGAACGCGGCCTTTTGCCCTTTGCCGACATGGACGGCGACGGCACCCGGGATGTGCTCCTCGGCACCGTGTGGGGCGACCGCGCGGTGCATGCGATCTCGGGCCGCACCGGCCAGCCTCTCTGGACCTTTGACACCCATGCCTACGGCCAGGGCGGCTGGGTGTACGAGGTGGCGCCCTTTGTAGACCTCACGGGCGACGGCATTCCCGAGGCCCTGGCCGCCACCGGCGACGACAGTTACAACACCGGCCCCCGCAGCGTGTTCTGCCTGAACGGGGCCACCGGCGAGGTGGTATGGCGGGCGCTCACCGGCTATGCCGTGTTCGGCACCCGGGCCATCGCGGATGTCAACGGCGACGGCATCCCCGAGGTGGCCTGCGGCACCGGCGACAGTTCGCCCGATGCCGCCCGGGTGTACCTCCTGGACGGCGCCACGGGCACCCCTCTGTGGCAGGTGCAAAGCCCCTTAGATGCCGTGTGGACCGTAGAACCGCTGGCCGATCTGGATGAGGACGGGGTGCCGGACATCGTGGCTGGCAGCAACCTGGGCGTGTTCGCCTTGAGCAGCGCCACCGGCCAGGTGCTGTGGACCTTCAATGCGGGCTCCTTCTGCACCGACCTGGATCTCGTGCCCGACCAGAACAACGACGAGGTGCCCGAAGTGGTGCCCTCGGGTACCGTGTCGCACGGGTACCTCCTGGACGGCCGCACCGGCCAGCTCCTGTGGCTCGCCAACACACCCGACATGGTGTTCGCCGCCGCCGTGGCCCCGATCGACACCGTCTATCCCAATGCCTCTCCGGTGGTGGTGTTCGGCACCGGCTATACCAACAACGCCCTGTTTGGAGTCCAGGCCTCCGACGGCACGCCCGTGTTCTCCTGGCCCCAGGGGGCACCGGTGGAGGATGTGCAGGTGGTACCTACGGTGGACCTCTATGCGTCGCCCGATTACCTGGTGGGCCTGCGCGATGGCCGCCTGCTGATGGTCAACGGCACCCTGCCCTATGCCGTGGAGGAATCCCCGGGCAGCACCCCGGGCCCCGGCCTTCGGGTCCTGACCCCCGTGGTTCGCCAGCGCCTGGAGGTGCAGGTGCCCGGCCCCCGGGTTCTGCTGATCTTTGACGCCGCCGGCCGGCGGGTGCTGCGCCGGCGGGTTTCCGGCGGTCGGGTGGCGATTTCCCTGCCCGGCCTGCCTGCGGGCGTGTACTTTTTGACGACGCCGGGAAAACACCCGGCCGCCCGCTTTGTGGTCCTTCCCTGAGAAAGGAGGCCTCCATGCCCAAGGTGCAGGTGGTTCCGGTACGAACCCCGGAACAACGGGAAGCCTTCCTGCGGCTCCCCTGGAAGATCTACCGGGACGACCCCTACTGGGTGCCGCCCCTGCTCTCGGAGGAACGCAAGCACCTGAGCCCCCGCCACAACCCCTTTTTCCAGCACGCCGAGGTGGAACTCTTCCTGGCCCTGCGCGACGGCGAGCCGGTGGGCCGCATTGAGGCCCACATTGACCACAACTACAACGAGTTCCACGACGAACGCACCGGCCAGTTCGGGTTCTTTGAGAGTGTTCCGGACCGCGAAGTGGCCCATGCCCTCTTTGACACGGTGGTGGAATGGCACCGGCAGCGGGGCATGGAAACCCTGCTGGGCCCCCTGAGTTTCAGCACCAACGACATCGCCGGGCTCTTGGTGGAGGGGTTCCAGATGCCGCCCGTGTTCTTGATGGCCTACAACCCGCCCTATTACCCCGAACTCCTGGAGTCCTACGGATTTCAGAAGGCCAAAGACCTGCTGGCCTACCGGATTGACCTGGACGACGCCTTCTGGAGCCGAACCCACCGCATCCTGCAGCGCCTGGAACCCCTGATGAAGCGCGCGGCCGACCAGGGGTTCACCATCCGCAACATCAACCTGCGCGACTTCCGCAACGAGGTCCGGCGCATCATGGCCATTTACAACGACGCCTGGTCGGCCAACTGGGGCTTTGTGCCCCTTACCGACGCCGAGATCTATCAGATCGCCACGGACCTCAAACGGGTGGTGATCCCGGACCTCGCCAAGATCGTGGAGCACCACGGCACCCCGGTGGCCTTCGCGGTGGTGCTCCCGGACTTCAACCAGGCCATAAAACCCCTGAACGGCCGCCTGTTTCCCTTCGGCATCCTGAAGTTCCTGTGGTACCGGCGGAAGATTGACGGGCTCCGCGTGTTCACCCTGGGCATCCGACGGGGCTACCGCAAGCGGGGCGTGGATTCCATGCTGTATTACCACCTGGTGAAGTCCGGCGAGAAGTACCGGGACCGGTACCGCTGGGTGGAGGTTTCCTGGCTCCTGGAGGACAACTACCTGATCCTGCGGGCCACCGAGTTCATGGGCGGGTACCTGTACAAACGGTACCGTGTGTACCGGCTGAATCTCTAAGGACGGCCGGACCGCTACGAAACCTGCACCACCACAAGGCCCGGAACCCGCCGGAACTCCCGGAGGTTTGCTGTGATCAGCGGAAGCCGGTGCACCAGGGCTGTGCCGGCGATCAAGGCGTCCCGCTCGCCAATGCGGGCGTTCTGCCGGGCCAATTCAGCCTGCAGGGCCGCCGCCCGACGAGCCTCTGCTTCGCCCAGGGGCAGAACCTCCAGCAAGAACTCCCAATGAAAGGCCTCCCAATCGGTTAAGCGGCCCGCCCGGCGCGCGCCGTATTCCATTTCGTACACGGTAACGGCGCTAACGAAAAGCGTATCGTAGCGGTCCAAAAGGGGACGCAGATCAACCCGGCCACGGAAATGCAGTACCAGGGCTGAAGTGTCTATCAGAGCTCTTCGGGGCGCCATGTACCCCATCCCTTCTGAAGTTCGCGAAGGGCCTGTTCCACGGCTTCGTCTTCGGCCCATACGCCGTGCGCCCGAGCCAGGGCGTTCCGACGCCGCTCCTGCACGATGCGGCGGAACTCTTCCAGAACCTGTTCCACCGCCTCCGACACGCTTCGGGCCCCGGTGTACCTCATCACCCACTCCAGGTTCTCGGGCTTTCGGAAGTACAAGGTCTTTCGCACACCCATGGTATCACCTCCCGTGGAGTACGACTGTATGATACTCCTACCCCAGGGTTCCCGCAACCCGGGGCGGTGCCCGGTACGCCGGGAACCTGCAAAATCAGAATACGCAAAAGGAGGCAAGCAATGCCCAGGGTGATGGCAGCCGTCAGCATTTCGCCGGTGGGCAGCGGCGTGAGCGTCAGCCGCTATGTGGCCGCTGCGTTGAAGGTGCTCCGGAACCAGAACCGGGTGGCCTACCAGCTCGGCCCCATGTTCACCACCCTGCTGGGCGAGGCCGATGAGGTGTTCCGGCTGATCCGCGAGATGCAGGAGGCCGTGTTCCGGGAGGGCGCCGTGCGCGTGTCCACGGTCATCAAAATGGACGAACGCCGCGACAAGGACCTGACCTTTGAGGGCAAGGTGCAGGCCGTGGAACGGCACCTCAAGTAGGAGGCCCCATGAAGCGCCTCGTGCTCCTTTTGAGCGCGGTCGCCCTGCTTTCCGCCGAAGGCGTGACCCTTCGCATCGCCGGGCCGTCCACGGCCGTGGGTGGCATCGGCTACTGGGTGAAGCAAAAGGCCGAGGAATGGGCCCGCGCCACCGGCAACCGCATTGAGTACATTGACACCCCGGCCGAAACCGATGCCCGCCTGGCCCTGTTCCAGCAGTACTGGGCCGCCCACAGCCCGGATGTGGATGTGTACACCATTGATGTCATCTGGCCCGGCATCGCCGCCCCCCACGCCCTGGACCTCCTGCCCTACTTTTCCGAGGCTACCCTGGACAGTTTCTTTCCGGCCTATGTGAACAACAACACGGTCCGCGGCAAACTCGTGGCCATCCCCTTTTACGCCGACGCCGGGCTCCTGTATTACCGCACCGACCTTCTGGAGAAGTACGGCTATCGCCGGCCGCCGGAAACCTGGGACGAACTGGAGCAAATGGCCCAGCGGATCCAGGAGGGTGAACGAGCCGCCGGCAACCCCGATTTCTGGGGCTTTGTGTGGCAGGGCAAGCGCTACGAGGGGCTCACCTGCGACGCCCTGGAGTGGCTCGTGTCCCACGGGGGCGGCACCATCCTGGATTCCACCGGCCGGGTGACCGTGAACAACCCGCGGGCTGTCGCGGCCGTGGCGCGGGCACGCCGCTGGATCGGCTGGATCACCCCGCCCGGGGTGACCAACTACGCCGAAGAGGACAGCCGCAATGTGTGGCAAACCGGCAACGCGGCCTTCATGCGGAACTGGCCCTACGCCTACAACCTGGGGAACCAGCCCGACAGCCCGATCCGGGGCAAATTCCGGGTGACCGTTTTGCCCCGCGACACCTCGGCCCTGGGCCGCCACGCCGCCACCCTGGGCGGCTGGCAACTGATGGTGTCCCGGTACTCCCGGCACCCGGAGGAGGCCGTGGCCCTGGTGCGCTACCTCACCTCCTACGAACTTCAGCGAGAACGCTCGTTGGAACTCTCCCTGCTGCCCACGCGCCCGGCCGTGTACCGGGACCCCGAGGTGCTCCGGGTGCGGCCCTGGTTCCGGGATGTGCTGAAGGTGCTGGAAAACGCCGTGGCCCGGCCCTCCACCGTGGCCGGAGCCCGCTACAACCGCGTGTCCCAGGCCTTTTACTCAGCCGTGCACCGGGCGCTCACCGGTGAGGCGACGCCCCACGACGCCCTGCGCGACGCAGAACGCCGCCTGAAACGGATCCTGCGCCGGTAACATGGGCTCGGTGGCGAAACGCAGCACGGCCTGGCTGTTCCTGTTGCCCGCCCTGGCGGCGTTCCTGCTGGTGGCGGCCTTTCCCCTGGGCCAGGTGTTCTTCTATTCCCTTACCGACGCCACCCTGAGCGCCACCGAACCCTGGCGTTTTGTGGGCCTCAGCAATTACCTGGACCTCCTGTTCCACGACCCCGATTTCCACCAGGCCCTCTGGGTCACCCTGGTGTTCACCGTCGTTTCTGTGGCCCTGGAAACCCTGCTGGGCCTGGCCATCGCCCTGCTCCTGAACCGGCCCTTTCCCGGCCGCAACTGGGTGCGCGCCGTCGTACTCCTGCCTTGGGCCATCCCCACGGTGGTGTCGGCCCAGATGTGGCGCTGGATGCTGCACGATATCTACGGAGTGGTCAACCTGCTGGGGGTATCGCTGGGCCTGCTGCCCCACAAGGTGGCCTGGCTCTCGCAGCCGGCCACGGCCCTGCCCACCCTGATCCTCGTGGATGTGTGGAAGACCACGCCCTTCATGGTGTTGCTGCTGTTGGCCGGGCTGCAGGTGATCCCCCGGGAACTCTACGAAAGCGCCGAAATGGACGGCGCCGGCGCCTGGCAGCGGTTCCGTTTTGTGACCCTGCCGCTGCTCTGGCCCATCCTGCTCGTGGCCGTGATCTTCCGCACCGTGGACGCCCTGCGGGTGTTTGACCTGGTGTATGTGATGACCGGCGGCGGAAGCCGCACCGAAACCCTGGCCGTCTATGCCCGCCGGGTGCTCATTGACTTCCAGGAACTGGGCTACGGCTCGGCCCTGTCGGTGGTGATCCTGCTCCTGATCCTGGGCTTTGCCGTGCTGTACGCCCGGCGGTTGCGGGAGGGCATCTATGCGTAAACTCGGCCTGGTCGCAGCGGTCACTCTGCTCCTCCTTTACTGCGGGTTTCCCTTTTACTGGGCCGTGATTTCGTCTTTCAAGCCCTCGGCCGCCCTGTTCTCGTCCCACCTGGAACTCTGGCCCCGCGTGTTCACCCTGGAGCACTACCGCAACGTGTTCCTGCACACCCGGTTCCTCCGGAACATCCTGAACTCGTTGATCGTGGCCGGAGGCACCACCCTGCTCGGGCTCCTCGTGGGGTCGTTGGCAGCCTACGCCCTGGGGCGGCTGCCCTTTCCGCCCCGGCGGGCCGTGCTTTACCTGGTGCTCTCCATGAACGTGTTCCCTCACATTTCCATCCTTTCGGGCCTGTTTGTGCTGCTCCGGGCGCTGCACCTTTTCAACACCCACCTGGGCCTCATCCTGTCGTACCTCCTGTTCGTGCTGCCCCTCACGGTATGGGTGTTAACCCAGTACTTCCGGGCGTTGCCGCCGGAACTGGAAGAAGCGGCCTATGTGGACGGCGCCGGTGTGTCCCAGGCCTACTGGCGCATCCTGCTGCCCCTGGCCGTACCCGGCATGGTGAGCACCGGCCTGTTGGGCTTTATGGCGGCCTGGAACGAGTTCCTGTTTGCCCTGACCTTTACGGTGGGCGACCGGGTGCGCACCGTGCCCGTGGCCATCGCCCTCTTCGGCGGGGCCAATCCCTACGAGATTCCCTGGGGTTCCATCATGGCGGCCTCGGTGGTGGTCACCCTGCCCGTGATCCTGCTGGTGCTTGTGTTCCAGCGCCGCATCGTGGAAGGGCTGACGGCCGGCACCGTAAAGGGCTGAGCCAGAGGGTCCCTCTTCAGAAGAGTCCTTTGGTTGACACCACCGACGAATGCCCCAATACTTCGGGAAAAGTCGAAAGGGAGGTTTCTGATGCAAAGGGGTTCCTGGCTCGTGGTTTTGATGCTGGCGTTGTGGCCGCTTCGGGGGACCTGGGGTCACCCGGTTACCGTGGACGGCGACCCGTCCGACTGGATCGGCACCGCCCCGGGCACCGACATGATGGCGTATTCTTCCGGGGAATTCATCTGGACCGACAGCGAAAACGACGACTTCGGCGACGGCGGCGACGCGCCGATGGCAGCGGACAATCCCGCAGGATACACCTATCCCGACACCTCGCTCTTTGCGGGCACCGAGGCTGATCTGCTGGAGTTCCGGGTGACGATGGACCCGGATTCCCCGGTGGTC
>WGAB01000207.1 GCA_015489295.1 Caldifarciminota bacterium | reverse complement strand
GACCGTGATCCGGCTGCTCTCGGGCCTCAAACTCAACGAAACCGGCAACCGGCTGCTGGCCCAGGCCTACCTGGAGGCCTACGAACTCTCTGGCGACAGCACGTACGCCCTGCAGGCCGAGGCCCTGTTCCAGGCCCGGAAGGTGCAGGACCCCACGCTGTACCTGCGGCTGCACCGGCGGTTCCGGCCCCGGGTGCTGCTGCACCTGGACACCCTGAAGGTGGACCGCCGCGCGGCCCCCTACCTCGTGGAAGGCCTGCTGGCGGCCGGTCGGCCGGACCTGGCCCTGCAGGTGGCCCGGCGGAGTCGGCTGCGGGGCCGGGCGATCCGGTTTCGCCTGTTCCTGGCGAACCATCTCCTGGACTCGGCCTACGCGGCGCTGGACTTCAGCCATCCCCTGGAGGTGGTGGCCCTGGCCGAAACCCTGGCCGCCCAGAACGCCGGGGAACTGGCCCACGACCTGTTGAAGCGGGTTTCCTATGACGGTTTTCAGGTGGGCCAACAGGCCGCCTATTTGCGGCTCCGGCTGGCCGCCCGCCTGGCCCGATGGCCCGAGGTGGTGGAGTTGGCCCGGACCTATCTCGCCGAGTATCCGCCTTCCGACACCGTGCGGCTGCTTTTGGCCCGGGGGCTCCTGGAAACCGGCCATCCCCGCAAGGCCTACCTTCGGGCTGTGCCGCTCAGGGGAACCGAAGCCCGCAGGATCCAGGGCCTGGCATTGCTCCGGGCCGGCTACCCGGACTGGGCCGCCACCTACCGCGATGCGGCACCGGAACTCGCCTTCCGGTACCTCCTGGACCAGAAGGATGTCCTGAGCCTGCTTACTCTGCCGTTGCCCCGCGATTCGGCCCTGATCCACCGGTACCTCGTGCTCCTCGCCACCACAGGCCACGAGGACTTCGCCCGGAAACTGGCCGATTCGGTGGTGGCCGCCGGCCTGCTCCCGGCATCGGTGGCCCGGCTTGCCCTGGTGGAGGCCGAAGTGCAACAGGGCCAGGTGCTGCAGGCCCGGCAGGACCTCCGAAGGATTCACGAACCCGACGCCCGGGCCCGCGCCTGGTACGCCCTGGGCCTCTACTGGATGCGGCAACAGGATTTCCAGAAGGCCAAGGAGGCCTTTTTCAAGGTGATCCAGTGGGGCGGACCCGAAACGCGGGGGTTCGGCGCCTTCAAACTCGCCACTGTGCTATTCCAGGAGCGGCGGTACCGGGAGGCCGTGGAGTATTACCGGATGGCCACCGAGCTCCTGAGCCGGAACCCCCAAACCGTCGCGGAGGCGTACCACAACATCGCCGTGTGCCTGAAGCGCCTCAAGGACCTGGAGGGTGCCCGCCAGGCCTATCAAACCCTGATCCAGCGGTTCCCCGGCCGGGAGGAGGCCCTGGACGCCCGGATCTCGCTGGCCCTGGTGGACATTGACCTCGGCAAGCCGGCCGAAGGATACGCCGTGCTGGCGGAGGCCGAGGGGCTCATGCCCCGGTTCCGGCAGGAGGCCGAGGTGCAGTACTGGCTGGGAACCCTGGCCCGGATGCAGGGCTGGCAGGCCCGCGCCCTGGGCCACTTCGGCCGCGTGTACACCTTCCACGGCACCGACGCCCAGTGGGCACCCCTGGCCCGGTACGAGGCCGCCCTGATCCTGGAACAGGCAGGGCTTGCCGACCGCGCCCGGATCCTGCTCCAGCAGGTGCTGCAGCAACTGGCTCCCACCGATCCCCTGTACCAGGAGGTCCAGAAACACCTGAAACCATGATCGCCGAAGCGCCGGCCCGGGTTCTCCTGCGGAACGCTCACTGCTTTCGGGCGGGGCGCCGGGAGTCCTGCGATCTTCTGATCCTGGGCGAGCGCTATGAGGCCGTGGGGCCGCCGGGCAGCGTGGTAGCACCGCCCGGCACGCCGACTCAGGACCTCGGGTTCCAGGGGCTCGTGGTGTCCGGGTTTCTGGATGTCCATGCCCATCCCGCCGCCTGGGGCCTGAGCCTGAGCCGACTCCGCCTGGACGATGCCCGAAACCTGGAGGACGCCCTGGAACGAGTGCGGGCCGCCCTGGAGAACCTGCAAACAGAGGCCCTCATCGCCGAGGGCTTTGACG
>WGAB01000206.1 GCA_015489295.1 Caldifarciminota bacterium | reverse complement strand
TAAAAGATGCCCGGCGTGATCTGGGACCAGGCGCCGTAGGCGTACCCCCGTTTCACGCGCACCTCCTGCATCAGGCGCGAGGCGAAGGCACCGCCGCCGAAGGTGTAGTTGAACACCCGCAGGGCGTTGTATGCGGGGTCGCGGCGGCGCGGCCCCAGATGGCCCAGGGCCACGAACACCTGGTTCACCTTCATGGGGTACAAAAAGCCCTCGCGTCGGGGCCGGTCGTGGAGATCCACGGCGGGCGGCTCTGGCGCCGGTTCGGGCGCTGACCAGGGGCCCAGGAGGTCCTGGATCCGCCGCAGGGTGTCGACCTCGGGCACATCGCCCACGATCACGAGGATCGTCCGATCGGGCCGGTAATGGCGCTGGTGGAACGCCGGCACCTCCTCGTGCCGGATCGCCTCCACGCTGGCCACATAGCCCGACACCGGGTGCCCCAGCGGCGTGTTCTCGTAAATCTTGCGGATCACCTGCCGGTTCAGCACCTGGGAAGGATCGGCCAGCTGGTTCTGGATGCCCGCGGCCTGGCGGCGGCGTTCCTCCACAAACCGGTTTTCCGGGAACACCGGGTGCTGCACGATGTCGGCCAGGATGTCCAGAAGCGGCGGCAGGTGTTCGGCCAGGGCCGTGAAACTCACGGTGGCCAGGTAGGTGCTGGTCCGCAGCGACAGCGAAGTGCCCAGGTTTTCCACGCCGAAGGTGATCTCCTGTTCGGTGCGGTGCCGGGTGCCGTCGTCGAGGAGGCCCACCACCAGGCTGGCCAGGCCTTCCCGGCCCGGCGGATCGTACAGGGCGCCGGCATGCACGGCCAGCAGCACATGCACCAGGGGAAGCCGCTCTTCGCGCCGTATCACCACCTGCAGGCCGTTTTCCAGGGTTTCGCGGATCATGCCTCGGCCTCCTGTTCCGGCAGGAGATAGCCCACGGTGCGGTTGCGTTCCCGGAAGTACCGTCGGGCCACCTCCCGGGTGGCCTCAGGGGTGACCGCCCGAAGCCGGTCCAGGTACCGGTTCACGGCCTCGGGGTCTTCCACCACGGCGAACTCGCCGATGAGCATGCCCTTGCCGGCCATGGTTTGCTGGCCCCGGTAAAAGCCCAGGGTCACGCGGTTCAGCACGCGCTGGAGTTCTTCGGAGGTGAGGGGGCGGTCGCGGCCGGTGGCCTCAATTTCCTGGATCAGCAGGGTTTCGGCCTCCTCCGGCGACCGGCCCGGCTGCACCACTGCGTAGAACACCACGATGAAGGGGTCCACGGAGATCCAGTCGGTCCAGATGCCCACCGACGACGCGACGCCGGTCTCCAGCACCAGTTTCCGGTACAGTCGGGCGCTGCGGCCGGACACCAGCACATCCGAAAGCAGGTGGATCGCCGGAAACGCGGGATCGCGGTACCGGGGAATGTGGTACCCGACCCCCACGACGGTCAGGGAGCCCGGCCGGTACAGCCGGAACCGTCGTTCGCCCTCCTGGGGCGGCTCCTGGGTGCGCACCGGCGGCACCCGGGCCGGTTTCTGGATAGGGCCGAAGTACCGTTCGGCCAGGGCAAAGGCCCGGTCGGCCTTCACATCGCCCACGATCAGGAGCAGGGCGTTGGCCGGGCTGTAAAAGGTTTCGTAGTGGCGCTGCACATCTTCCAGGGTGATCTGTTCCAGGTCGGACCGCCAGCCGATGATGGGGTTGCGGTACGGATGGGCCACGATGGCCGTGGCCTGGAAGGTGTCAAAAAAGGCTTCCCAGGGCGAGTTTTCGCCGAGGCGGCGCTCCTCCAGCACCACGGCCTTTTCCTCTTCAAACTCCCGGAACACGGCGTTGGCCATGCGGTCGGCTTCCATCTGCAGCAGGGTTTCCAGGTGGCGGGAGGGCACCTCGCTCCAGTAGGCGGTCATGTTGAAGCTGGTAAACGCGTTGTCCATGCCGCCCATGCGCTGCACGATCCGGCTGAACTCCTGGGGGCCGAGTTTCCGGGTGCCCTTGAACATGAGGTGTTCCAGAAGGTGCGACACGCCGGTGATGCCCTCGTGCTCGTTGCGGGAGCCCACCCGGTACCACACCTGGACCGACACCAGGGGGTGGCTGTGGTCCTCGGACACCACCACCTGGAGCCCGTTCGCCAGCGTCTTCGTCACCAGGGGAATCCGATGCGACATAGGGCCTGATTATAACGGAGCCCGGAAAGTTCCTTGCCTTCGCAAAGGCTGGCATGTATCATTTCGCCGTCATGCCCCTGCTCCTCAAAGACATACCGGCATCCGAGTACTGGCTGCGAGATCCGGGCCAACAGGACCTGGAAGACTTCCTGAACATCGTTCGCTCGCTCTCTGAAGAAACCCCGGGCAATGTGACCGTGGGCGTGATCGGCGACTGGGGCACGGGCAAAACCTCCTTTCTCCTGGCCCTCCAGAAACGCTTTGCCTCGGAGAACATCCCTGTGGTGTACTACGAGGCCTGGAAGTTCGCCGACGATCCCCATCCCCTGCCCTCGCTGCTCAAAACTCTGGAGCAAAGCCTTCAGGGGACCCGAAAATCCCTCCACCAGGCCAGGAAAAGGTTAGGCGAACTCATCCAGAATCTCCGCCTGAGTGTGGAACTACGGCTTCCGTTGTTGACCGTTTCGGCCGAGACCAAGCCCGGCTCCAGTCCCAAGCCTGATTCCGATCCCCATTTTTTACCCGCCAGCCTGCAGTGGGAACTGTACGAAAAACTCAACCGAAGCATTGAACAGGTGCTCCGTGCCACCCGAAAAACGCGAACCCCCATCGGACTGGTGCTCCTGGTGGACGACCTGGACCGACTGCTGCCGGAAAAGGCCTTTCATGTGATAGAGGTGCTCCGGTTTTACTTTGACCTGGATCGGGTGCTGGTGATTATGGGGGTGAACGACCGGGTGATCGTCCGCCATCTCCAGAAGAGGCTGAACACCGAGGCCCGGGAGGCCGAGGGGTTCCTGGACAAGGTGTTTCACTGGCGATACGAAATGCCCCCGGCCCGGTTTAACCGGATGGCCTTCCGGCTCCAGGAGGAAGCGGAACTGCCCGAAGAGGAACTCCGCATCCTGCAGGAAATCTTTGAGGACGAGTACCTGCACCTGCCCTTCCGAAAGTGGATCAAACTCTTCAACCGGATCCTTCTGCACCGGCAGCGGGGGCGACAGGGTTCCCTGCCCCTCTGGGCCTTCCTGGCGGCGGTGTACGAACTCGCTCCCGGCGCCGCCCGCGCCCACCTGCGCCCCTTCGGCCAAATCCTGGAGAACCGCCTCTGGGATCAGGGATTGGAGTCGCAAGATCCCTACCTCCGGGGATTCCTGGCCGCGTATGCGGAGGACACCTCGGTGGTGGGCCATCCGGCCCGGGTGCTCCAGGCCCTCTATCAGAGGGCGTTGAAACAGGCAGGCCGACTATGATCCGCACGCAGCAGGAGTTCATTTCCCGTGGGCCGAGCCTTCTCCGCACGCAGGAAGGCCGCAAGGAGGTAACGGCGTACCTGCGCACCCTGCTGGAGCGGTGCCGGGCCGGGCAGAAGGAAGCCGCCTGCCCGGAGGCCTTCGGCCTCCTGCGGATGCTGGTGGAGGGCACGGTGTTCTACAGCGAGCCGGGCACCCAGGGGCTGCAGGAAGGGGTGCGGCAGGCAGGGCTGGAGTTCCTGTACCAGGAGCATCTCCTGGTGTTCCAGGCCTATGCCCGGCTGCGTCACACCACGCCGGCCCACCGCGCCCTGTGGATTCCGGCCCGGTTCCTCTACGAAACCCCGCTGGAGCCCCTGGTGTATCTGCGCTGGGCCCTGGTGTTGCTGGGCACGCTCTTTCGGCTGGATGCCTACGAGGAAACCGGGGTGTTCCACCGGGCCGACCTCGCCCTCTTGGCCTGCCGTGCGGCCTTCCGCTATGCACTGGGCCCGGCCGCGGCGGAGGTGGGCAGGAACATCGCCGAAGCCCGTGAAGCCTGGGAAACGGCCTTTGAAGAGGGCCGGGGCCTGGCCCCGGGGATTGCTGAAAAACTGGAGGCCTGGCGGGAGGAGGTCAAGGGCACACCCCTGGAAACCAAAGAGGACCGGGCCCGCCGGCTCGTGCTCCGGCTCGCCGGGAAAATCCCCGCAAAAAAAGACCCGGCCGAAGGCCGCTTCCTGCAGGAGGAGGTGAACACCCTGTGGCACCCCTGGCCTGAGCAGGACCGACGGCGGTTTTCCCGGTTGCTGGAGAACCTGGCCTCAGCCGGGCTCGGTTTCCTGCTGGAGCAGGGCCAGGGCGGCGAGAAACTCCCGGAAGAGTGACCGGGCCCGGGGCGCCTGGATATGCTCCTGCACCCTTTCGTACGCCACCTCCTGCACCAGGCACCGGGGAAACCAGCTTAGCACCCCCAGCAGCAGCGTGCGAAAATCCCGATCCCCTTTCTGATACTCCAGCAGGGGCAACAGTTCCTCCAGGTACCGGGCCAGAAGCCGATGCAGTTTTTCTTGGGCGTCGGCCCGCTCCCGGGCCAGGAGGCACAGGCCCTGCAGGGACTTCAATGCCCGAAGGAGCAAATGTAAGGCCTCCCGGGGCGCGCGGCTCCGGCGCTGTGCGGCCTTGAGCCACACCTCCATTGCTTCCTCCAGGGCTCCAACGGCCTCCTCCTTCCTCCCCACCTCCGCAAGACGGACGGCCAGGTTGTTGAGACTCCCAGCCAGATCCGCCTCATACGCCCCGGGATTCCTCTCGGCCAGCCTCCGGTAAATCTCCACCGCCTCCCGAATCACCCCCAGCGCTTCCCTACTTCTCCCCACCTCCGAGAGGAGGTTGGCCAGGTTGTTGAGACTCATCGCCAGATCTGGCTCATACGCCCCGGGATTCTTCCCAGCCAACCTCCGCCGGATCTCCACCGCCTCCCGAATCACCCCCAGCGCCTCTTCCCTCCTCCCCACCTCCGAGAGGTAGACGGCCAGGTTGTTGAGGCTCCTCGCCAGATCCGGCGCATACGCCCCGGGATTCCTCTCGGCCAGCCTCCGCCGGATCTCCACCGCCTCCCGAATCACCCCCAGCGCCTCTCTACTCC